>JBJTMN010000586.1:0-6140 GCA_046070545.1 Ferruginibacter sp. | reverse complement strand
CGTTTAAAGCGTAACTTATCCAAATCCAAATAAACAAACCATGCGATCATTGGCGCCCATCGTTTTTTTTGCATACAACCGGCCAGAGCATACACGCCTTGTTCTGGAATCTTTACGTAACAACCGCCTGGCTGATGAATCTAAACTCTTTATCTATATTGACGGGCCCAAGCCCAACGCAACTGAAGAAACATTGGCAGCTATTGCCCAAGTAAAAAAAGTGGTACGGGAAAAGCAATGGTGCAAAGAGGTTAACATTATTGAAGCAACAGAGAATAAAGGTTTGATAAAATCGAATGCCGAAGGAGTGACAAGAATGGTGAATGAGTTCGGCAGGGTAATAGCCATGGAAGATGATGGTTTGCTTTCCCCGGGCTTCCTGACTTACATGAATGATGCCCTTGACTTTTACGAGAACAATCCTAAAGTAATGCATATTGCGGCTTATAAAAGACCTGAATTTGCTCCTGTGGAAATAAAAGAATCAACTTTTTTCTTTTATCATACCACCACCTGGGGCTGGGCCACCTGGAAAAGGGCATGGGATCATTTTAAATTAGACCCATTGGCGGTGCATGAAGCCGTAAAGAAAAAAGGGAATATCAGAAGGCTGAATATGGATGGTACTTTTGAGTTTTTCTGGGGATTAAAGGCAGTTGCCAAAGGAAAGCTCAGAAGCTGGAATGCCATCTGGCACTCTACCGTCTTTTTAAATGATGGTATGTGTTTGTATCCTCAAAGATCATTGGTATCAAATATTGGCCATGATGGAAGTGGCACCAACTGCGAGCCTGATGAAAGGTTTGCCATTGATGCTGATGCACTGGCCGATTCAATACCGGTTACCGAAATTCCTCTGAAAGAACATGAAGGTATCAGGAAGCATTATATAGCCATGCATTCCTTTAGCTATAAATTTGTGTTTGCCTTAAAACATTATCTCCGCTACCTTGTAAGATATTAATGGTAGCAACAAAGCCAACTGCGTGAGTACAGTAAAAAAAGTTTTATTTATTTCTTATGACGGCATGACCGACCCGCTCGGCCAAAGTCAGGTGATCCCTTATTTACAGGGCTTAAGCAAAGCAGGCTACAAAATATTTTTGATCAGCTGCGAAAAGGAGCAGGTTTATCATCAGAACAAAAATTACATTCAGCAATTGCTGGATAAAAGTAATATCAGCTGGATACCGTTGAACTACACCAAAAATCCTCCTGTGCTATCCACTTTACTGGATGTGATCAAAATGCGCAGGGCTGCAAAAAGATTGCACAAGGCAGAAGGTATTGATATGGTGCATACCCGTGCCGGTGTACCGGCATTGATAGGTTTGTGGATGAAGAAGACCATGGGGGTTAAGTTCTTACATGATATCCGCGAGTTTTATGCTGACAGCAGGGTAGAAGGTGGCATGTGGAACAAGAAGAATCTGCTTTACAGAACCATCTATAATTTTTTTGCAAAGCAGGAATCGGAGCAGGTAAAACAAAGTGACGGTATTGTTTGCCTGACCTACGCAGCGGAAAAGATCATCAAGACCTGGCCTGAATATAAAGCAACCACTCCGCTGGAAGTAATTCCCTGCAGCGCCGACCTGGCCCTTTTTGATCATTCTAAAATTGATGAGAAAGAAAAAGCAGCTTTAAAAACTGAACTTAATATTGGTCCGGATGATTTTGTGATCAGTTATCTTGGCTCCATCGGAGGCTGGTATTTAACAACGGAGATGCTTCAGTTCTGTAAGCTTTTAAGCAAGCGGATCCCCGCTGCAAAATTCTTATTCATATCGCCCCACAGGCATGAAGAGATCAAAGCAATTGCTGCTGAATATGAAATACCGGCCGATAAAGTACTGGTAAAAAAAGCATCCCGGGTACAGGTTCCGGCTTTACTTTCTTTAAGCAGTTATTCCATCTTTTTTATCAAGCCCTGCTATTCCAAGCAATCATCTTCGCCAACAAAACATGGCGAAATTATGGCCATGGGTATCCCGGTAATAACCAACGGTGGTGTGGGCGATGTTGAAGAGATCGTAAATACTACAAATTCAGGTATTGTGATCAATGAATTTACTGATGCCATATTTGAGCAGGCGATCAACGAGATTGAAAATAAAAAAAGGTATGATGCTGCTGCAATAAGGCAGGGCGCTTTTAAATGGTATTCATTGGAAAACGCTATTGAAAAATACAGCCGGATTTATAAAGCTATCTTGGGCTAAAGGATTATTTTGCAAATAAATTAAAGCTAATGCAGCAGAAATTTTTAATAGTAGGAGCAGGATTTTCAGGAGCGGTGCTGGCCAACCGGCTGGCAAAGCAACTGGATTGTGAGATAGATGTATGGGATGAACGTGATCATGTGGCCGGCAACTGCCATACCAAAAGAGATGCTGATACCAATGTGATGGTTCATGAATATGGTCCTCATATTTTTAATACCGATAAAAAAGAGATCTGGGATTTTGTGAACAGTATTGTGGAGTTCAGGCCTTTCATCAACCGGGTGAAAGCCAATTACAAAGGCAATATCTATTCGCTGCCGGTTAACCTGCATACCATCAACCAGTTCTTCAATAAAACCTTTGGGCCCGAAGAGGCCAAAGCATTTATTGAAAGCCTGGGCGATAAAACCATTGCCGATCCCCGGTCTTTTGAAGAACAGGCACTTAAATTTTTAGGAAAGGATCTGTATCATGCTTTTTTTTACGGCTATACAAAAAAGCAATGGGGCTGCGAGCCATCCGAATTACCAGCATCCATTTTAAAAAGATTACCGGTCAGGTTCAATTACAATGATAATTATTACAACAATCCCTACCAGGGCATACCGGTGAACGGCTATACCGAACTGGTAGAGAAATTGCTGGATAGCCCGAAGATCAATATCAGCCTTAATAAAAAATTCAGGTACAGCATTGAATTAGTTTCTGCTTATACCCATATTTTTTACACCGGCCCTATTGATGCTTTTTTCGATTACAAATTTGGCAGTCTGGGTTACCGCACCGTTACTTTTGAAAAACATACAGCCGAAGGAGACTACCAGGGCAATGCCGTGATCAATTATTGTGATGAGACGGTCCCTTATACCCGTGTACACGAACACAAGCACTTTGCACCCTGGGAAGAGCATGAAAAAACTGTTTATTTTAAAGAATTCAGTAAAGAAACAACAGCTGAAGACATACCCTATTACCCTAAAAGGCTGGAAAAAGACAAAAAAATGCTGGACGAGTACCGCCGGGAAGCTGAATTATCTTCGGGACTGTCCTTCCTGGGCCGCCTGGCTACCTATCGCTACATGGATATGCATCACGTAATAGGCGAATCGCTTGCATTTTCCCAATCTTTCATTCAGGCCCTTAGTGCCGGCAATAAGCCCCCTGTGTTCCCCAATACAGAGATTTAAATAAAAATAACTGGTTTATACAATAATCAGTATTTCACTGCGTTATATCAGGGTCCAATTATTCTATTCAAAAAACCCAAACCAATTCCCATGGAAAAGGTAGTTGCTGTGGTTGTTACATACAACCGATTAGCCCTTCTGTCTGACTGCATTACTGCATTACGCAAACAAACACGTCCTTTAGATGGTATTTTAGTAATAAATAACGGGAGTACCGATGGCACAGAAGAGTGGCTGAAGAGCCAAAAGGACATTACTTATTTTACCCAAAATAATATCGGGGGAGCCGGAGGGTTCAGTACAGCCATTAAAATGGGGTACCAGCAAGGCTATGAATGGATATGGTGTATGGATGATGATGGTATGCCAAAAGAAGATGCACTGGAAAATTTACTGGCAGCACAAACGGAAAAACTAACCCTGATGAACTGCGCCGTAATTGATAACAAAGACAGAAGATCTTTTGTTTGGAATACCGGTGGTTATAAAACACTGGACGAAGTACCGGGCAAAATAATTGAAGGTATTGGCCATCCTTTTAATGGCACATTTATTAACAGGCGCATTATTGAAAGGGTTGGGGTTCCTAAAGCAAGCTTCTTTTTATGGGGCGATGAAACCGAATATTATTACAGGATCGTGAGGCGCAATAAGATACCTGTTTGCACCGTAACCGCCAGCATACACTATCATCCTGCTACTGCATTTTCTGTTAAAAAAGACTGGGATTATTCAACCGGCTGGAAAATGTACTACTACATCCGTAACCGTTTTCATATTCACCAGACCAAATTTAATAACAAGGCACTTGCCGTACTGCACTACAGTTGTTTTTTAATTGCTTTTGCAGGAATAACCTTACTGTTTCAAAAAACAGATAAGTTCAAAAAACTCAGTTTTATCATGTGGCCGGCAACAGATGCCATCACTAATAATTTTGAAGCATTGCCACCCGTGATATTGTCAAGATTAAAGTCTGACGAAAGAATCCCGCTTGCTACTTCGATCAATAATTATCTTAAAACTACCTGGATAAATATATTGGCTCCTTTTTCATCGGCCAGGGCCGGAAGAGCAGCAAACGCATAATGGTTACACTTTATAACCCCCTTTGAAATCACATAGTCCCGCTAATCACGGGACTATTTTTTATTTTTTTGATCCGGTCCTGTATCAGGTACATGGCAGCAACATAAAAAGGCATGCAGGGGATTTTATAACGCACCAGTGTTCCGAAATTTGCAGTGGTAGCACCTACGAACAGCGCAAACAACAAAGCAAATAAAAGGCAGTAAAGAATGGTGGGATCTTTGGCTATTGACCGCACAAAATTCACGGGCCCTGCTTTATACAATACCGATAAAGTAAAGAACATGATGAACATACTTTCAATAGAAGAGAAAAGCGTTGATATCTTTTTTGATTCCCAGATGAATGGCCTGAACAAGGTGGCCACAACGGCAGCAGGTGCAATCTTAATAAGGCTTTGAACCGAACCATCGTATTCGACCCCCAGCGAGAAGGTGGAGCCTACGTCCTCCTGTTCCGCATACGCTTTCTGGTAAATGGAAATATTTTTTGTTACATCATTTCCACCGTAAGCGCCCAGGGTTCCGGCCAGCTGCGCCATAACGGTGGTAAACATGGTAATTGCAAGAACAATGAGACCGGCAACAAATGTAATTCGCATTACCCTGCTTTTGATAAGGTTTACATTTTTTAAAACCAGGAACAGAAAGAAGAACGGAACATAGGAAATGAGGATATACACTTTAATAACATACAAAAGATATCCAGAAACGAAAATGATGATAAAATTTTTAAACAGGTCTTTCTTTTTATAGAATGATTCATAGAGGGCAAAGGTCAGCCAGCCCAGTGCACCGGTACAGATCGGGTCTTTTAAAATGCCCGAACTCCAGAAAACGAAAGTGGGTAAATACAATATGGCAATTGCCAGTTGTTTGTGTAAATGCGGGTATTGCTCATAAAAGAACCGGTACAGGCGCCATACTCCCGAAAATGAGAGCATGGAAAAAAAGAGGTTTAGAATCAGGTATTTTTGAAATGAAAGGAATGAAAGTATGGCCGTGATCCTGACGATCATGTAATTATTTTCACCCTTCAGGTATCCCATATTATTGGGGTTCTTTAATAAGGTCTGGTCAAAATCAATACTGGGCAGGTAAAGCCATTTTATCTGCGAGGAATCTTTCAATATCATATGACAGATATTGGTACCCTCTGTAAAAAACAATAAAAATGAATCGCCGACAGAGATCATGGTATTAAAAAAAGTGAAAGCCATTACAGCAACTATTTTAATCCAGAATCCTGGTTTGTGGTAATGCTTTAGTACGGGGTCGGTATAATTTTTTCTGCGTGCACTAAAAATGAAATAGAACAGTAAAACATAAAACGGAAATAATATAAAATCTAGATAATTCATTAACTTTTTAACTTTTTAGGAGATGAATTTCCTTTCCGGGCAGTCCTCGTGCAAACATCTTTCAAATGTATCATAAAAATTCTGACTGCCTTTTAATAATATGAAGTTAATTTTGGTTACAAAAATCAAACCATATCATTTAATAAGTTCAATTGCAGCAAAAAAACAGCCATAAAAAATTAATACGCATCACAACTGTGCCTATGGCATTGCGCTACCTGTTGCCGGGCCAGATGAATTTTATGGCAAACAATTGCTTTGATGTGGTGATGATCAGTG
>JBJTMN010000585.1:0-2351 GCA_046070545.1 Ferruginibacter sp. | reverse complement strand
AGAAGTTGAGGTAACAGACAACGCCATGCAGGTAAACAGCAATGTGCTGGTAAAACAAGGGCTGCTCATGAATTACAAAGGCATTGTGCTGGAACTGCAGGGTAACCGTGCCAAGGTAAGGATCGAAAGTATGGGCCTGCAGCTGAGTGCTTATTTTGATAAGAAGAACCTGGAAGTAGTATAGGATGAGGGACTTCTTTTGTCATGCTGATTTTGTCATGCTGAGGAACGAAGCATCTTGGAAATGTTGGTTTTGCATTAAAACATTCTTACAATGCACAATAACAAAAGCGTAACTGCTTTAATATAATGTCATTTCAATGATCATTACCAGCCTGATGGGATCCTTCGTATCTCAGGATGACAGAAATCAAGTTTCAACAACAAACCAAAAACTGAATTTTTTTGTGTAGGATCGCCGGCATATTATCCCCTGTAATTTCCATCGAAGAGAACCAGCGTATGGTAAAACAGATGTGCTACAGCCTGAAACATGGGTGGCCTGATGATGAAGGGTTTTACAGTGATGCTGATAATAACCTGGTACTGGGTCACCGCAGGCTTTCCCTGATAGACCTGAGTCCGGGCGGGCACCAGCCCATGTCGTATGATAACGGGCGTTACTGGATCAGTTACAATGGCGAACTATACAATTTTAAAGAAATAAAGGCCGAACTGGAGTCGGCCGGTTACCGGTTTCAATCGGCCAGCGATACGGAAGTGATACTGGCAGCTTTTGCTGCCTGGGGTACCAACGCCTTCAAAAGATTCAATGGTATGTTTGCCTTTGCCCTGTGGGACAGCCAGGCAGGCACCATCTACCTGGTGCGTGACCGCATGGGCATCAAACCCCTGTATTATGCCAAAAATGAGAACGGGCTTTGCTTTGCCAGTGAGATCCGCGGCTTTGCCAGCATCCCCTGGCTACAGACTGAAAATACTAACTGGCCCGTATACCTGCTGGCTTACGGGCATCTGCCCGAACCCGTTACTACCCTGCAGGAAGTAAAGCCATTGCCCAAGGGCTGCTTTTTAAGATTCCATTGCAAAACAGGTAAATGGGATATTGAACGGTTTTCTTTTACTTCCTACAGTGAAAAAACGGCCAACCGCGATTTTGCCATAGAACAGGTAAGGGAAACCCTGTCGGCTGCGGTGCAAAGGCACCTCATCAGCGATGCACCCATCGGGGTATTCTTAAGCGGCGGGCTCGATTCTTCCATCATGGCGCTGCTGGCAGCCGGGCACCAGCGGGCCGGGTTAAAAACCCTGTCCATCATTTTTGAAGAAGAAAAATATTCAGAAAAAAAATACCAGAACCTCGTCATAGACAGGCTTGACTGCCCCAACTGGCAGGAAACACTCACCGAAAAAGTGTTTCAGCAAAACCTGCCGGGCATTATACAGGCCATGGATATGCCGGGCTGCGATGGTATCAATACCTGGTTCATCAGTAAATATGCACGGGAGAGCGGCTTAAAAGCAGTACTGTCGGGGGTTGGCGGAGATGAGCTGTTTGGAGGCTATCCTTCCTTTAACCGGGCAGGTAAAGTATTATGGATAGAAAAACTGCCCGCTGCCTTATTAAAGCAGGGGCGTTATGCAAACAGTAAAAAGCTAAGGCGTCTTTCTTTTTTAAGCCTGGGTGGCGCCAAAGGCCTTTACCTGTTTTTACGCGGACAGTTTGTACCGGCAACCATTGCCCGCCAGCTGGATGCTACTGAAAAGGAAATATGGGATATATTAAGTGATCAGCCCGAACTGGATACGATTGACAGCCTGGGTAAAAGTAACCAGGCAGGCTGGATAGAAAGTAACCTGTATATGCAGAACCAGTTGTTGCGGGATTCGGATGTGATGAGCATGGCCCATGGTATCGAGATCAGGGTGCCTTTCCTGGACAGGGATTTTGTAAACCTGGTACAGAACATCCGTTCTGATATCAAATACAGCGGCGCTTATCCCAAGCAATTACTGATAGACAGTTTTAAAAAGGAGCTACCGCCCCCGGTGTGGAACAGGCCTAAAATGGGCTTCTCATTCCCGTTCACCGAGTGGATGCAGCACAACGAATTTGTACGGGATGCCATGCAGCGTTCCGGTGAGGCCGGCCGGGCAAGCTTTAAGAAATTCAGCGATGGCGAAATGCACTGGTCGCAACTGATGAGCCTGCTGCTGTTGAATTTGAGGAGAGAAGGTTGAGGTTAAGGTTGAGCAGGGCTTCACAATGTAAGCGTGGTTTGTAAATGATAATAACGCAAGATCTGGATGGTTTAGGTTATGTGATACTTAATAATTTGAACAGCTATTCGAACCTTAACCTAATCTAAACCTAAACCTAAACTTAAACC
>JBJTMN010000584.1:0-4121 GCA_046070545.1 Ferruginibacter sp. | reverse complement strand
CCCAGGTCTTCGGCACTGTAAATCTTTTCACCGGCATTGGTTATCACTTTCACATCGCCGGTTAAAGAGATCTCATCATAACCATCCAGGCTGTGGATGATGGTAAAGGCGCTGCTACCCTGTTGCAACAGGTAATTATAGATCCTCGCCATCTCTGAATTATACACACCTACCAACTGGTATGTGGGCGATGCCGGATTGACCATTGGCCCCAGCATATTAAAGAAAGTACGTACGCCTAAATTTTTCCTGATTGGCCCAACCACTTTTAATGCAGGATGAAAAAGCGGTGCATGTAAAAAACAGATATTGGCATCATCCAGTTCTTTGTTAAGCAGGTCATTGTCTTTTTTGAACGTATACCCTAACTGCTCCATTACATTGCTGCTGCCGCTGATCGAGGAAGCACCATAGTTACCATGTTTGGCTACTTTAGTACCTGTACCTGCCACAATAAAACAACTCAGTGTTGAGATATTAAACGTATTCTTTCCATCACCGCCTGTACCAACAATATCAATCACATGCTGTCCATTCAGATCAACCGGCACACAAAGTTCCATCAACGCATCGCGGAAACCCTGGAGTTCCTCTATGGTAATGCTGCGCATTAAATACACGGTAATGAAAGCCGCTATCTCTGCATCGCTGTACACATTATTGGAAATATGGAGCAATACTTCTTTGGCCTGTTTCCGGCTCAGATTTTTATGTTCAAACAAATAATTCAATATCTTCTTCATGTCAGATCTTTAACCAATTTTTTAAAATCGTTTCTCCATCCGGGGTTAAAACACTTTCCGGGTGAAACTGCACACCCTGCACATCCATCGTTTTATGTTGCAATGCCATGATGTATCCGTTATCGTCTCTTGCTGTCACTTCCAGTTCTTCCGGGAAATGTTCATCACTGACTATCCAGCTATGATAACGGCCAACTTCTATGGTTTCGGGTAAACCCGCTAATATTTTCGAATGCTTACTTTTGATTTGTACCGGGGTAGCTACTCCATGAAAAACCGTACTCAAATTCGTCAGCTTTCCTCCAAATGCTTCTGCAATGGCCTGGTGTCCCAGGCATACGCCCAGTATAGATTTGGTGGCAGCATATTCTTTTATCAGCGGCAACAGGAAACCCGCTTCTTCCGGTATGCCGGGTCCTGGTGATAAAATAATTTTATCATAAGCTGCCACATCCGCCAGTGCAATCTGGTCATTCCGGTATACATCAACTTTTTCACCGGTGATTTTTTCTACCAGGTGAACCAGGTTGTAGGTGAATGAATCGTAATTATCAAAAACCAATATTTTCATCATCCGATATTTTGAGCTTGTATGATTGCCTGTTTTAAAGCATTTAATTTATTGTTCACTTCCTGTAATTCACTTCCAGGATCACTTACTGCCACCACCCCGGCCCCGGCCTGGTAAACCAGGGTATTGTTCCTGCTTAAAAAGGTACGTATCATGATGGCATGATTGACAGAACCATCAAATCCAACAAAACCAATGGCACCGCCATAATAGCTCCTGGCTGCTGTTTCGTATTCATGAATTAATTGCATGGCCCTGATCTTGGGTGCCCCGCTTAAAGTGCCGGCCGGAAATGTAGTAGCCAAAAGATTAAACGGATTCGCTTCTGGCCCAACCTTACCCGTTACTTCGCTCACCAAATGGATAACATGGCTGTAGTAATGTATCTTTTTGTATTGCGTAACTTCTACTTCATTGCACATTCTGCTGAGGTCATTACGTGCAAGATCTACCAGCATTACATGTTCGGCATTTTCCTTTTCATCATGCTCCAGCTTATATGCCAATGCTTTGTCCTGCTCATCATCGCCGGTTCTTTTAAAAGTGCCGGCAATGGGATGAACAATAACTTTACCTTTTTCAACGATGAGTTGGCTTTCGGGTGACGAGCCCATCAGTTTATAATCCCCGTAATCAAAATAAAATAAATAGGGCGAAGGATTGATGCTCCGTAATGCCCGGTACACATTGAATTCATCCCCGGTAAAAGTCTGTTCAAATCTTCTGCTCAATACGATCTGGAATACATCACCGCGGTGACAGGCCGTTATACCTTTTTTCACCATCTCAATATAGGCGGCATCCGTAATATTTGATCTTTCTTCCCCCACACTTTTAAAAGGAAATCCAGGCACATCTTTACTCCTGATCAGGCTTTCAATTACAGAAACCTCACTTTCGATGCCATTAAAATGATTTTCGCATAGGAACAATTCATCTTTAAAATGGTTGATGGCAATTACGTATTGATAAAGCCTGTACCGCATTAATGGTATTTCTGTATTCTGTAGCCTCTCGTCTGTTGTTCTTATATTATCAAAAAACTGCACCGCATCAAATGTTGTATATCCAAATAAACCCTGTGCAACATTTACCGGCTTTGCAGCTGCCGCCTTTATTTCAAATCGCTGCATGAAATCCCACAGCAGCTGAGGAACAGCTGCCGTTTTATCAAGCTTTATCCGTTCTGCAAATTGCCCGGGTAATTTATATTCAATGGCAGCAGCATTACTGATCTCTATACCTGCAACGGCATTGATGCCAATAAAAGAATAACTGTTTTCACCGGCATGAAAATCGGCACTTTCCAGCAGTATCGTATCCCGGAAACGGTCACGCAGCCGGAGATATATGCCTACCGGTGTATAAACATCTGCAAGCATTTTTTTGAACGTGGTTTGTATAATAATCTTCTTCATTTGTCTGAACGGGGATTTGGGTGGATTAGATGGATTTTTTGGATATTAAATTTGGATTGTATTTCGGATTTTCAATTCTTTTAAATTCTAAAGAAGTTGTTCCAAAATTTATTAGTAATCCAACCTCCAAATTGTATGCTTCCAAATAATTTCTTGCCTGCGAAAAATGAACGCCTTCTAATAATGTTATGGCTTTCAATTCAACACTTATCAAACCCTCAACAAAAAAATCAACTCTTCGTTCACCAATTTGTTGGCCACCATAAAATATCGGCATCGGAAATTCTCTCACAAAACTAAGTTGCCATTTAGGCAACTCTATTTCCAGAGCTCTTTGATAAATCACTTCCTGGAAACCATTACCCAATGCAGCATGAACCTTCATTGATGCTCCAATAATCTTCTTTGTTATCTCTTCGTATTTAAACTGTGTCATAACAGTATAATTTCAAAATTCTAAGTCTTTTAAATCCAATCAATCCACCCAAATCCCCGTTCAGACAATTAAAAAGCCCCAACACAGGTGTCGGGGCTTTGGTACTAATTTAGTTATATAGAATAACAGCACAGCGACACATCAGATATCTGACTGCCACCACCAACTGTTGTTATTTGTACTGATCATTTTCATTTCTTTTGCAAATATGGAGGGTAAATGTGAAAATAGCAAATAATGTTTTGAATTATTATCTTCACTTTAAAATCTGACTTTATGCGACACATTTTACTTTATGTGCTGATGTTCCTCTTTTCCTTTCAATATAGTTTGGGGCAGGTAAAAAAACCGGTTCAAAAACCGGTAAATAAACCAATACAAAAACCCGCAATTATTGTTAAAGATGACCCGGCCCCGGTAAAATTCATTCAATTAAAAAAAGATACACCCGTTTATATTCCTCAGAGTTTTTATATTCAGAAAGTGGTGGATAATACCAACAGCAATGACAGTATTGGCTTTATTTTACAACCGCAAAGCTGGAAAAAACAACGGGTTTCATTTCACGAGGGAACTGCTAAAGCCCTGGAAGAATTTATGAATTTCAAAGTTGCCCGGGATACCACTTTGTACCCCCTTGTTCTTACTTTAAAATCAATTTCACTTTCAGAAGAAAAAGAAAATGAATACCGGAACGGGCTCTTCCGGTATGCTTATTCATTTGATTATATTTTCAATGGCAAGCCCATTACCATAGAATCTGCAGAAGGCCGGTTTACTTATAAAACCCATTTCAGTCAAAACCGTTACCTGGACTCAAATATTGCAAAGACGTTTTCTTATGCTTTTAGCGATGTTGAAAGAAATATGCTGGAAGCAAAAGATTCACATACAGCATTTTGCCGGGGCGTTAACAGCACCGTTCACTATGTCACCGCCAATTCTTTCCTGGG
>JBJTMN010000583.1:0-3647 GCA_046070545.1 Ferruginibacter sp. | reverse complement strand
AAACTGTCCGAAAAAATCGTCATTAAATAAATCACCAAATGGGTCTCTCTGGGCCCGTGGGAGATTGTTGCTTACCTGTTTGGCATTTGTTTTTGTTTTGATATGCACCACTGCCGGCGTGGCCGCTTCAGCAGGTGCAGTAAAATCAATGGGGCTTCCGGGAGGAGCCGTGTTGCCATCAAATAATCCTGCATATTTATAATTGGCTGGCATTACACCGGCCTGCTGCCCTGCATAGGTATTGCTGTTCTTAACGTAGGTTCCATAGCCCCAAATAACAGCAAGGGCTGTTACTGCACTGATTGCAACGGTAAAGAAAATCTGTTTGAATTTCATTTTTCTGAGGTTTTATTTGTTCAACAATTTGTATAAAGCTTTGTTTGCAGCCGGAGATCTTACATCAACTCCTGTGCCTGCTGATGCAAAATAACGAAGCAATGACAAAATGCTATTTACCAACTGCCATGTTTAACAATTAATTAGGAAGAGCTTCGTAGATGATATTCCTGATCATAAAGTTAACAGAAACTGCATCGTATCAACCCCATCTGCATAATCCATCAGGGAAGGGCATTGTGCCTGCCCGAACGGGATACCCAGGTGGCCGCAAATACATTGAATATCCTCATTGCCTTTTAATTGTTCCAGCACCTTATGTTCATCATCGTAAAAGCTGTAATTAAGCTGGCTGATCGCTGAAAAAATGGCATCGTTTTCCAATAGTAACGCGCTGCCATTGGTCATATAAAAGATATTATTGAGCAAGGCAATGGAAAGCTGGTAATCGTAATTGTTTTTGAATTTGTGGTTGTCTGCAAAATATTTGTATTTATCAAAAGCCCGTAGCAGGGGAACAAAATCGTAGCCCCGGGGAACATACAGCTTCGTAACATTGCGGCAGCCCATTCCAAAATACTGGTGCACATCATCAGACAGTAGATCCAGTTCCGCTGTTGTTTCGGAGCCGCTTAAAATAGCCACCGCTGTGCGGTTGCGGCGGATGATATTCGGGTATTTTGAAAAATACTGATCAAAATACCTTGCCGAGTTATTACTGCCGGTTGCTATGTAGGCATCGCAGCCTTTCAGTATTTCGGCAAAGCTGATATATTCTTTCACCATTGGTTCCCAGGATATCATTTTTTCAACCAGGTGCTTCAGCAGTATATCATCCTTAGAAGATAGTTTAATGGTTTGTTTATGCCCGCTGATAAATACACAGAGGAAATCATGAAAACCCACCAGGGGAATATTGCCGGCCATTACTATACCGATATTCTTCCCACCTATGTTGTCATCCAGGTGGTAGTGTAAAACCCATTGTTCCAGTTTTTCTTTTGGAAGAAACTGGTTACAGATGTTCTTAACTGCCAGGTCAATAAATTCCTCTGTAAACCACCCGTTATGAAAAAATGATTTTAATCTTACCTGTTGCCAATCTTCATCATTGCTTTCCAGGTATTTTTGAAGGTTCTGTAAAATTTCAATTCGTTTTTGTAAATTCATATTGTTATTATTAAATTGCACCTGGCTTCCATAAGGAGGTTTAAAAATCAAAATTACGATAGATGGCTATAAAGATCACAGAAGAATGTATTAATTGCGGAGCCTGCGAGCCCGAATGTCCTAATAACGCTATTTATGAAGGTGGTGTTGAGTGGGCCATATCTGATGGAACAAGCGTTAAAGGTATGTTTACCTTAATGGATGGAACCCAGGTAGATGCCGACCAGCGCCAGACCCCGGTAAGTATGGATGTTTATTACATAACCCCTAATAAATGTACCGAGTGCCAGGGATTTCATGAAGAACCACAGTGTGCTGCGGTTTGCCCGGTAGACTGCTGTGTACCTGATGAAATGTACGTGGAAACAGTGGATGCGCTGCTGGCGAAGAAAGACAAAATGCATATATAACTTGAGGCGTGAGTCGTAAGACCTGAGATTTGAGCAACGCTGATTCACGGTGCACAAGCACTGAATAAATCATTATAAGGCCTGACGGCCTGATTACAGGCAGGTGATATTTCCTGCAACACGGCGAGGGTATTGTAAAATACTTTCGCCTTTTTAGTTTCAAAGGTTTACTTTAAATTGTTGTATGAATAAATTTCTACTTATTGTTTTGGTTATTTTTATTTTTTCATCCTGTAAACTCGGGCGTGATAAAGATGATAAAGCTGATGCATTTGCCAAAATGGAAATGATGAATGCAGACAGGGCATTTTCGAAAATGTGCGAAGAAAAAGGGATGAAAGCTGCTTTTATTGAATACCTCGACAGCAATGGCGTTTTATTAAGGCCAAACCACCTGCCCATTGCAGGCGCTGATGCCGTTGATTTTCTGATACAGCAAAATGATGACGATTATACTATGACCTGGGAACCTAAAAACGGCGTGATAGCCAGATCGGGTGAACTGGGGTATACATATGGTATTTACGCCCTGAGGCCTTCCGCAAAAGATACCATTATATATGGCACATACGTAAGCATCTGGAAGAAAGAAAAAGGTGGTACCTGGAAATATGTGTTGGATAGTGGTAATGAGGGATTGGGTGAGAACCAGCCTGAATAGCAAAAGAAGCCCAGGTAAATCTGGTAACTATTAAATTGTTAAAAAAAAAGATACTTCCAGTCAAAAAGATAAATCCGTAACCTATATTTCGTTTCTTTGTAAAACAACCTTTAGCAATCCAGATGAAGAAAAAAATAGCATTAATAACCGGTGGCTATTCCGGCGAAGCAGTTATATCCTATAAAAGTGCGAATAATATTGAAAAACACCTGGATACCGGTAAATGGGAAACCTATACAATCGATATCAATCCTGCCGGCTGGAATTATCTTAGTCCTGGTGGTGAAAAGATACCGGTAGATAAAAATGATTTTAGTATTACCGTTGACGGTAAAAAAATAAATTTTGATGCGGTTCTGGTAGGCCTGCATGGTACACCCGGCGAAGATGGAAAACTGCAGGGCTATTTTGACACGTTGAATATTCCTTACACCAGTTGCGACACCGCAACATCTGCATTGACTTTTAATAAACGTTATACAGTTGCTGTGGCTGCATTTGCAGGGATCCATGTTGCTAAGTCCGTTCACCTGTTCAAGCATATACCGGTTACACCTGAAAGCATTCTGGCAACATTGAAACTTCCTGTTTTTGTAAAACCAAACAATGGCGGCAGCAGTATTGGTATGAGTAAGGTAAAGGATGCCGGTGACCTGCAGGCTGCTTTGGATAAGGCTTTTGCCGAAGACGACCAGGTACTGGTAGAAGAGTTCATAAAAGGAAGGGAACTTACTATTGGCGTTTTTAAATCAAAAAAGGAAGTGATCGCATTACCTATAACAGAGATCATAGCTAAAAATGAATTTTTTGATTACGAGGCTAAATATGAAGGGGCCAGCGAAGAAATTACTCCGGCCAACTGTGATGAAGCCATTGCAGAAAAAATAAGAGCTGAAGCAAAAAAGGTATATGCTGTATTTAACTGTAACGGGTTGGTAAGAATTGATTTTATTTATAACGAAGAATCAGGTTACCCGTATATGCTGGAAATAAATACCGTACCCGGCCAAAGCGAAGCAAGTATCGTTCCTCAGCAGGTAGTTGCGATGGGATGGACCCTGAAACAATTT
>JBJTMN010000582.1:0-2033 GCA_046070545.1 Ferruginibacter sp. | reverse complement strand
GAACCGGCAAGCATCCCCAGGCTCATGACCGAGGGGACGATCGAAGTTGCCCCGCTTGCCTACATGCGTGGCCGCACGCTGGACAATGCTTTTATCATCCTGGATGAGGCCCAGAACACCAACGACCTGCAGATAAAAATGTTCCTCACCAGGATAGGGCCTAATGCCAAAGCCATCATCACGGGCGATCCCACACAGATCGATCTGCCCAAAAATCAATCCAGCGGCTTGTTTAAGGCAACCAAAATATTAAAGAATATTGAAGGTATTGCCCATATAGAACTGGATGAAGAAGATGTGGTAAGGCACCGCCTGGTTAAACAGATCATCAAAGCTTATAATAAAGATGATGTTCGGGTAACAGAACAGAAAGAAGCGGCCACAAAAAAATAATACTTACTAACCTTTCAATACAGAGGCACTTTTGGAGTGCCTCTTTTTTTATGAGATTACTCTAAAGCAAAACTTTAACTGGTTCTTTGGTAAAAAAAGATGATAAAAGAAAAAATAAAATTATTTTTACCCGTAAATTAAAATAATAAACCATGAAAAAAATAATTGTAATGCTTTGCCTGGCAGCCGGTTTTGCTGCCTGTAACGGAAAAAACGACCAGGGTTCCCCAACAGCCTCTATTGATGCTATGTTTACCGCTATGAAGAATGGCAATATGGATGACATTAAAAAGTTTATCACTAAACAAGATGTTGCCATGCTGGAATCAGCTGAAAAACTGATGAACAGCATTGATTCCGGAACCATACAAAAGATGAAGACAAAAATGGGAGAAGAATTTAAAGCCAAAGTGAAAGATGTAAAGTATACTTTGAAAAATGAAAAAATTGATGGTGATAAAGCAACTGTAGATGCTGAAGTAACCCAGGAAGGAAAAGTAGATAAACATACCTTTAACCTGGTAAAAGAAGATGGTGCATGGAAAATATCCCTTATGAATTCAGGCGGCGATGGTATGTTTAACAGCATGAAAGGCAATATGGGGCCCGACCATAAGGATATGCAGGAAGGCCTGGAAAAATTGCAAAAGATGAACCCGGATTCCTTAAAAATGCTGATGAAAAAAGGATTGCAGGCTTTGGATTCTATAAGCGCTAAGATGGAAGAAAAGCATTAAAATTTTAATCCCGCAGTAAAAGCATCCCGCTATTGCAGGGATGCTTTTTTTTTGCCTTAAGGTAAAGATGTTTAACTTTAAGCTATGATAAAAAGATACCTGACCATCATCGTGTTTGCTGCAGCTGTCTTCTCCTGCAACAATCAATCTAAAAAAGAGCCTGTTACCGACATGGATGTAGCCAATACATTTGTGCGCAATTTACTTGACAATGATTTTAAAGAAGCAGAAAAATACCTGTTAAAGGATGATACCAACGTACAGATATTTGAACGCTTTAAAAAACAATACAGCGAAAAAGATAAAGCCATACTGGAAAAATACAAACAGGCAGATATCATTGTAAATGAAACCAGTTATGTAACAGACAGTGTGTTTATTTTCAATTACAGCAACAGTTACAGCCGGGCCGATAAGACCATATTAAAACTGGTAAGAGTCGATGGCAAATGGCTGGTTGATCTGAAATACACTTTTTCCGGAAATTTATAAGTAATGAATATGATCAGGAATGTATTACTGGTTGGCCTGGGTGGCAGCATAGGTTCCATGGTAAGGTATGCTGTTTCTTTATTGATGAATTCTAAATCATTTCCTTACGCCACCCTGTCGGTGAATATCATTGGCAGTTTTATTATCGGCGTTGTATTTGCGCTTGGTATCAAAGAAGGCGGGCTGTCAGGCAACTGGAGATTATTCCTGGCAACCGGTATTTGCGGGGGCTTTACCACTTTCTCTGCATTTTCACTGGAGAATATGGGCTTGCTGCAGAGCGGCAGAATTGGGGTGGCACTTACTTATATCATGATAAGCTTGGTACTGGGCATTGCGGCAACTTTCCTGGGATACCAGTTGATCATAAAGAATTAACAACCTGGCAAAATCCCGGTATTTATCATTAAA
>JBJTMN010000581.1:0-2446 GCA_046070545.1 Ferruginibacter sp. | reverse complement strand
CAGAAACCTCATTGCTGTATGCACAGGATGGTATTCGTTTTCGCGGATATTCGATTCCGGAATTAAGGGAAAAGCTGCCTAAAGCACAGGGTGGTACCGAACCATTACCGGAAGGTTTATTTTACCTGATGCTGGTAGGATCTTTACCTGCAGATGAAGATGTTCATCATTTAAGCAGTGTTTGGCAACGCCGCAGCCATGTACCCAATCATGTATTTGCAACCATTGAGGCGCTGCCGGTAAGTACACACCCAATGACACAGTTTGTGGTGGCTATTATGAGCCTGCAAACCGAAAGCCAGTTTGCAAAAAGATATGCAAAGGGCATGGCTAAAAAAGATTACTGGGATGCAGTGTTTGATGATACGATGGACCTGATAGCCCGTTTACCCCGTATTGCTGCATATATCTACCGCCGTAAGTATAAAAACGGGGAGCATATTCAACCAAATGGATTACTTGACTGGGCAGGAAATTTTGCACACATGATGGGATTTGAAGACGAAGGTTTTCACGAACTGATGCGCCTGTACATGACAATACATGCCGATCATGAAGGAGGAAACGTTTCTGCACACACAACGCACCTGGTAGGCTCAGCATTAAGCGACCCTTACCTGTGTTTTGCCGCCGGAATGAATGGACTTGCAGGTCCTTTGCACGGTTTGGCTAACCAGGAAGTAATCAAATGGATCTATGAATTAAGAGAAGAGATAGGAACAGATACTCCTTCAAAGGAACAGATCGAGGAATACGTTAAAAAAACACTCAGCGAAGGAAAAGTAGTACCGGGATATGGCCATGCAGTTTTAAGAAAGACAGACCCACGTTTTACTGCACAGATGGAATTTGGTAAAAAACACATGCCTGACGATCCTTTGGTACAAACCGTGTGGAATATTTACGAAGCAGTTCCTCCGGTATTAGGTTCCATAGCAAAAATTAAAAACCCATGGCCCAATGTAGATGCACACAGTGGTGCTTTACTGGTACATTATGGTATGGTTGAATATGAATTTTATACTGTCCTGTTCGGTGTTTCAAGAGCGCTGGGTGTTCTGGCCAGCCTTTGCTGGGACAGAGCGCTGGGATTCCCGCTGGAAAGACCTAAATCTATCACCACTACGCTGGTAAAATCATGGCTGGAGGGTAAAGAAGAAATTTGGGGAGATTAATCTTTTATCGGATATTTGTACTGAAACCGGAATAACGTTCCGGTTTTTTTATTAATTCGAACAAAAAAAATAAAATGAAGAAGATAGTTTTTGTATCAATGGTTTCTTTTTTATCTGCCAATTGCATTGCTCAAGGCAGTAAAACATTACCAGCTGCGGGTAATCAGCATCTGAAGGTTTTTAAACAATCAGCCGCCAGTGGCGATCTTACGACAGGTATAGCAGCCTTAAGTTATTATGTGGCCGATCAGGGAGCAAATACTGTTTACGAAGATACTTTGGCAATGCTTTACCTTCAGCAGAACTCATATGTACAATGCTATTATTGGGCAGATAAGAGATTAAAAGCAAAGCCAGATGACCTTACTTTGATGGAAATGAAAGGAATCTGCCTGGACAAACTGAATCAGCCAAAAGAAGCGATAGCAATCTATGAAAAATTATATGCCAGAACGAAAAGCCCTTACCATGCTTATACGTTAATGGAATTGCAATATAGCATCAAGCGCCTGGCAGAATGTCTCGCAACTTCGGCCAGTACTGAAAAACTTGAGTTTAAACCTGATTTTACCATGAGTTATAATGCCGGTGAACAAATGGGGCGTACGTATTTAAAGGCTGGTATTTATAATATTACCGGATTAGCCCTGTATGATCTTGATAAAAAAGCTGAATCAAAATTATATTTTGAAAAAGCCCTTGCTCTTGACAGCAATTTTGTACTGGCAAAACAAAACCTGCAGGCCTTAAAATCAATTGAATCAGGAACCAATAAAGTAAATCCGGGAGGAAATAATACTCCTGCTTCGCCAGCTAACAAACAAAATTAAAATTTCATTTTGAAGCAGTGTTGGTTGCCTGTATATTTGCAATCCATATCGGAGTTTGTTTAGTTGTCCAAAACTTACAAACTGTAATGAAAGGGTAGATAAAAATGCCAAAATAAATGGGGGGTTAGCTCAGTTGGCTAGAGCGCTTGCATGGCATGCAAGAGGTCGTCGGTTCGACCCCGATACTCTCCACTCTTAAAAAAGCCCCGAAAGGGGCTTTCCTATTGGCTTTCATTGAATCTGTTGATTTTTAAATTGTGCCCTGAAGTGTCCCTTCACTTCTAAATTGGGTCACAAATGGGTCACAAAAATTCGAAAGGAGCAGTTAGTATTGTAAACTACAAGGGAAGAATCAGGTTAAGGTGGAGATATCAGTCAAAAAGGTACTCCCTGAACCTGTCTATTTACAACAAAACAAACGTCCTACAAGCCAAAAAGATA
>JBJTMN010000580.1:0-2844 GCA_046070545.1 Ferruginibacter sp. | reverse complement strand
TACTTTTTTAATATCATTTTGTTTAAGCGCAATGGTAGCAGCCAGTATCGCTGTTGACAAACCAACAATCGCAACAACGACCTGAGTCACCGGCGACATGGTATATAAAATATTGCTGCGTGCGATCATATAGATACCGGCAGTAACCATGGTTGCGGCATGTATCAATGCACTCACCGGTGTAGGGCCTGCCATCGCATCAGGCAGCCAGGTGTACAAAGGTATCTGTGCACTCTTTCCCATCGCGCCAACAAATAACAACATGGTGAAGGCAGTAATATCGGTTGTAGTTAATTTAGAAACATTGGCAAAAACCTGGTGATAATCTGCTGTGCCCAGTTTTGCTACCAGCCAGAATACAGCCAGTAAAAATCCAAGATCACCAATACGGTTCATGATGAAGGCCTTCTTGGCGGCAACATTATAGTTGGTATTCTTAAACCAGAAGCCGATGAGCAGATAAGAACAAAGTCCTACGCCTTCCCAGCCAATGAACATAATTACATAGTTGGCGCCCATTACCAGAAGCAACATCGAGAACACGAAGAGATTCAGGTAAGCAAAATATTTTGCAAAATCCTTTGGTTCTTCATCGTGCATGTAGCTGGTTGAATATACATGTATCAAAAACCCAACGCCGGTGATTATTAATAAGAAGATGGAAGAAAGCTGATCGATCTGAAAATCGAAGCCGATCTTTAATGCCGTTACATTAATAAAATCGAAATAATGGAAAGACTCTTTCGGAATGTTACCACTATTCAACTGTATAAAGATCAAGAGGCTTATAATAAATGAAGCCAATACTGTTCCGCTGCCGATTACTCCTGCTATGTTTTTTGAAACCTGCTTTCTGCCAAGGCCATTGATAAGAAAGCCAAGCAAAGGCAGTACAGGTATCAGCCAAACTAATTGAAAAACATTACTCATAAGCACTGTTCTCTTAAAGAGAATTTTATTATTAATTAAACATCAAACCGAAACCGGAATGAAGCTTTAGTTTTTTAACCTGTTTAAGAAATTCACATCTACCGAATGCGTATTTCTGTATAGCATAACAATAATTGCCAGCCCCACACTCACTTCTGCCGCTGCAACCACCATAATAAAGAATACAAATATCTGTGCATCACTCACTACATTAGGGTTGGATTGAACCAATGCGGATGCAGCATGCATTTTTGAAAATGCCACCAGCAGCAGGTTCACTGAATTCAGCATCAACTCTATGCACATAAAAATAATAATGGAGTTGCGACGGGTCAAAACCCCCACAATTCCTGTACAGAAAAGAGCCACTGCCAAACCTATGTACCATTTAATTTCCATATTCGCTAATTATGCTGATTCGTTTATAAATTTTATGCTTCTTTTTTACCGATCACCACCGCCCCGATCATTGCGCTTAAAAATAATACCGAGCTTATCTCAAAAGGCAATACATAATTTTTAAATAAGGCCATCCCCAGGTTCTGTACCAGGCCACTGTTACCTCCACCCATTTGTACCAATTTTGAGGCCTGTGCTGTTTCTGATAAAGCCGAAACCAAAACCAGGAACAGGCATCCTCCGGAGATTAACCCCGCAAACTGGAGTATCCTGTGTTTTTTAGGTTCCGATTCTGCATTCAGGTTCATCAACATCACCACAAATAAGAACAACACCATGATGGCACCGGCATACACAATAGTATTTACAATGGCCAGGAATTGGGCATTCAGCAATATGTAATGGCCGGTAATAGCAAAGAATACTACGATCAGGTACAATATGCTGTTTACCGGGCTTTTACTGGCCACCACCATTATGGCGCTGAACAAAGCCATAGCCGATAAACCCCAAAATAATATTTCTGTGATGCTCATGATCTTTAATTAACCGTTTCTTTTTTTGCCCTGTTACCCAATGCCTTTTTATAAGCTTCAGGATCATTTATCGGGTGAGGTATCAATAATTCTTCTTTCTTATAGATAAACTGTTTGCGCTGGTAATCGGCCGGTGCAAAAGTTTCGCTTAAATAAATTGCGTCTTTGGGGCAGGCTTCTTCGCACAAACCGCAAAAGATGCAACGCAGCATATTGATCTCGTATTTAGCTGCATATTTTTCTTCCCGGTACAAATTCTCTTCGCCGGCTTGTCTTTCTGCAGCTTCCATGGTTATGGCTTCTGCCGGGCAGGCAACTGCACACAAACCACATGCAGTACAGTTTTCACGACCTTCTGCATCCCTGTTTAAAATATGTAATCCGCGAAAAACCGGGCTGAATGGCCTTTTCTTTTCGGGATAATTAATGGTTGGTTTCTTTTTAAAGATATGGCTGAAAGTGATCAGCATTCCCTTAAAAATAGCTACCAGGTAAAGCCGCTCCAGGAAATTCATTTTCCGCCGGTCAACCTGTTTTACTCTGTTTGTTAATGCTTGCATATTGTTATTAAGCTGTCTTCAACATCCGCCAACAGGCGGAGACAATGCGTTTTAAAAATTAAAAATGCCAGTTGTTTTGTTTCAATAATACCAATGCTCCCGTTGCAAGCATATTAAATAATGCCAGCGGAATTAATATTCTCCAGCCCAGGTTCATCAACTGGTCGTACCTGAACCTTGGTATCGTCCATCTTACCCACATGAAGAAAAATATAAAACAAACAACTTTTATCATGAGCGCTACTACACCTAATGCTGCCATCAGGTTAGGGTTATAATTCAGTTCATTTACAAATGGTATATCATATCCGCCAAAATATAAGGTGGCCATAATAACACTGCTGATGAACATATTGATGTATTCAGAGAACAGGTAGAAACCCAGTTTCATGGATGAATACTCGGTATGATAACCACCG
>JBJTMN010000579.1:0-4291 GCA_046070545.1 Ferruginibacter sp. | reverse complement strand
GACCAGATATACTGGACCCTTACATTTGGCGATACTGTGCATCATAACCCGGTTACGCTCAATCCTGCCATGAAGGATTTTACCATTTTCATTGATGGTATCAGCAAGGCTTTTGCCGCCACTGGTGTACGCGTCGGATGGGCAATGGGACCGTCAGAAGTGATTGCAAAAATGCGCTCTATCAACAGCCACGTAGGCGCCTGGGCGCCCATGGCCGAGCAAAAAGCCGTAGCCAGGTACCTGGGTAAAACAGCGGCCATTGATACCTATTTTGTTCATTTCAAGGCAGAAGTTAATGAACGCCTCCAAAATATCTTTACCGGTTTTCAGCAAATGAAAGCAGCCGGTTTTCATGTAGATGCCATTGCACCCGAAGCAGCCATTTATCTTACCATACAGATAAACTATGCAGGTAAGAAAACTGCTGAAGGTAAATTACTGGAAACGCAGGCTGATGTTACTTCCTATATTTTAGATGAAGCCCGCCTGGCAGTTGTTCCGTTTTATGCATTTGGTGCAGGCCGTAACAGCAGCTGGTACCGCTTAAGTGTGGGTACCTGTAAAAAGGAAGAGATTGGTGAGATGCTGGCAGCTTTACAAACAGCGCTTGAAAAGCTGAGTTAATATTTGTGAAATAACCAGGAAGATCAGTTCTTGCAATTCAAAAAAACGAAGGGCTTTAATTCTCTCTGGCGGAAATATTTACGAAGCAGCATGGGCTTGTTAGTTACTTTATACTTATTCAGATCTATGGCTTCGTGAGCGATAATTAAATTTTCAACTCTTTCTATATTATAGAGTAATTGATGAAGTAATTCTACCTCATGCTCTATAGACTGCGGAGTCATTAACTCCTGGTTGAACAAAACCAGTAAATCCCGGTTAGCATTGTTCATAGTTTCTGTCTGTTTATTTAAATTCTATTTATAGCCGATCATACCCTCGCATGAGCAATGACTCTTTTTTGAAGAAGCACAGCTTACTGTGAGCGCAACGGTGGCTATCAATAATAGCGCAACGGTTAATTTACTTAGTTGTTTCATGTATTAATTTCATTGAGTTTGGACACATGTAATTTGCAATAAAGCCTTTTGTTCATGTGTTAACCTTACTTAATGCTCATTTCATAATTTCAGGTTACTAAATTAAACTATTTTCACAAACAATTATTGCATTGTTTTAATGAAAGAAGCAAATTTTAACACCCCGGGCCACAATCCCCGCATATTGGTTGCTCCGCTGGACTGGGGCCTGGGACATGCAACCCGTTGCATCCCAGTAATCTCTGCATTAATAAAACAACATTGTACCGTAATTGTTGCAGCAGAAGGCCGGATAAAAGTTTTGTTGCAAAAAGAATTTCCCGATCTGCAGTTTATTGAATTAAAGGGCTACAGGGTACGGTACAGCCGTAGTAAATTCCGGATGCCCGTAAAGTTGCTGTTTCAGCTACCCGGCATTATTTACCGTATTTATGCAGAGAACCGCTGGTTAAAAAAGATTACAAACGAGTATAATATCGATGCTGTCATTTCTGATAACCGCATGGGATTGCATCACAAAAAAATTCCCTGTGTTTATATTACGCACCAGTTAACCATAAAAACAGGTAGCCGTTTTACAGAACGTATTGCACAAAAAATTCATTACCACTTTATAAATAAATTCAGCGAATGCTGGGTGCCGGATAAAAAAGGGACTGGTAACCTGGCCGGGGAGTTATCTCACCCTGCAATATTTCCCCGGGTTCCGGTTACGTATATCGGTACTTTATCCAGATTTGATAGAACAGCTGCTGATGGAAAATATGATCTCTGTATCATCCTGTCGGGGCCCGAGCCACAAAGAACGGTCTTTGAAAAAATTATTCTGTCTGGTATTGATAAGGTCCGGGGGAAAATAATACTGGTTCGCGGGCTTCCTGAGAAAACAACAATTCCTGTACTAAACAACCCTTCAGTAGAAATGGTCAACCATTTAACTGCGAAAGAATTGAATATAATTATGCTGCAATCAGCAATGATCATAAGCCGATGTGGTTATTCCACGGTAATGGACCTGGTAAAACTGCAAAAGAAAGCTATCCTGGTGCCAACCCCGGGACAGACGGAGCAGGAGTACCTGGCCGCATATCTGCAGGATCAAAAATTATTTTACAGTATAGACCAGGCAAATTTCTCATTGCCGGCAGTATTGAAAAGAGCTGCGGATCTTAATTATAATATTTTCCCGGAAACAAACGATGACTATAAAATGGTGGTGGATAATTTTGTAGTAATACTTACTAATAATGCAGGTACTTAAACCCTCTGCCAATTTTTTTCAGATCCGTAATCATGGTATACCCTGATGCGTACCAGGCATCACTTTTTTGTAAGCTTTCTGCAGGAAGATCATTCAATACTGCTGGCTGTGTAGTACTGGTTATTACGGATGATTTAAGCTTTGGCAGATCCCTGGTTTCTGTTGCGTATCCAACCCATGTTTTTTTTCCACTCAGCACCATAAATACATTTTTATAAAAAGCCGTCACATTTTTCTTAATGCAGATAATTATCGGAAATATCACTAAAAAAAATAACGAAACAACAATATCCAATACCCTTTTATTACGTCGCTGTATCGGCATTTCAATACGGTATTTAATAGAATTAGCAATATAATCACCACTCGAATTCCGGCTGTCGCTGCCAACAATACTGCTACTTCCCGAAGCATGAAACTTATTCCTGATGGTACCCGGCAATGTACTGATACAACTGATGATCTCTTTAAAACTTAATCCATTCTCACAAAAGATTATTTCTTTAACCTGGTATTTTTTTACAAGTTCGGGCAGTTGTTTAATGGTACCCAGGGTTGCTGTACTGTTTGGGACATCGCATCCCACCCGGCCCAATACCCTTTCTGTCATTCCCGCCTTGTTCAGCATTGCTGCAATCATTACAAAATCCTTTTCGGCTGCTACTATAATCGTTTGCCGGCGTTCCTCATATTCGCTGCTGGTTTCCAGGTAACGCCATTTAATGAACAGAATCCGCATCAGATTCATTAGCACAAAAGCAAGAAAAATACCTATGACCAGAACACCTCTTGAAAACCGTACATTCTCTGGCAACAAAGCATATACACTTAATAACACCAGTGCCGCAATGGCTGTAGACCGAACCAGTTGTGACTGTTTATATCCTTTATCATACAGGCCGCTGTAAAATGCTGTAATTAAAAATAAAGCCGTGAATGCCGGAAACGCTGTGAATAAAACATGCGGAGAATAATTTACCTCCTGTTTTATATAATTGCTCCACAGAATTCTTGTTAATTCAAACGATCCCAGGATCAGGGCTGCATCTAATATGGGTAATCCTGTTTTTTTAAGCAGGTTACCCAGCGCCGAAAAAAACGCCCTGATGATGATGGCTGTCTGTATAAAAAAAATAAAGAGCCCCGCTTTGCTTCCGCTGTAATGTTTCTTTACAAATAAACTCATGGCCTTGTAAAAGAACCGTACATAATTCAGGCTTCCTCTTTTTGTGCTTTCGCCTTTAAAATGTATAATAGTGCTTTCTGCAAAATAATAATTCTTATATCCTGCTTCCTGCACACGATAGCTCAGGTCTACATCTTCGCCATACATAAAAAACCGTTCGTCAAAATTCCCGATCTCATCCAATACTTTTTTAGGCATCATCATATAGGCTCCGGCCAGCACGTCCACTTCGTGGTTTTCATGTTCAGACAAATGTCCCAGGTGATACCTTGCAAATGTTTCAGACCTTGGAAACAGCCGGGCAAGGCCCGATAATTTGAACAAAGAGGTTAATGGTGATGGAAATGACCGCTTGCTTTCCTTTAAAAAATTTCCGGAGCCATCAACCATGCGTATACCAATGGCGCCTGCCGTTTTTTTTATGTCAAAAAACTGCATACATTTTTCAATACTGTCTTCTGCCAGGATGGTATCCGGATTTAAAAAAAGGATAAAATTGCCGGTTGCTTTTGCAAGCGCCAGGTTGTTGGCTTTTGCAAAACCGATATTATCATTGTTCCAGATAAATTTTACTGATGGAAAATTATCCTGCAGGTATGCACGGCTTCCGTCAGTAGAATTATTGTCGGCCACAATAATTTCAGATTCTATACCGGTGCAGGCTTTCTGAACCGAATGCAGGCACTGCTCCAGGAAATATTTTACATTGTAGTTAACGATGATGATAGACAGCAAAGAGGTAGTTTTAAGCGCTGCTAATGTAGAAGATTTTTTGCAGAGCACGGAAAGCTGGTCTGCAAG
>JBJTMN010000578.1:0-5874 GCA_046070545.1 Ferruginibacter sp. | reverse complement strand
CACTTTTTTTTGCGCTCAAAAGAGAGGCAAAAAAAAAGAAGCCTGCTTTTGTTTTATACCCGGTTCCGCCCTGGTATATACTGGCAATAGCGCCCCTTATAAAAAAGATCACCGGAGTAAAATATGGCATCGATTTCATTGATCCCTGGGTTCATGAAACTGCCGGGGAACAACGGGGTATTAAACACCGGCTTTCTCAAAGCATAGCGAGAGGTTTAGAAGGCTGGGTTACTAAAAATGCTGCTGTTATTTTTTCTGTATCGCAAGGCATTAATGAGAACCTGAGAAAACGGCATCCTAAACTTGCAGCCACTCCCATGTATGCTATTCCTTATGGGGCGGAACCGGCAGATTTTACCGGTTTTGATAAAAAAGAAACAGCCAGTCAAAACGGGCAGGTGCTGCTGCGTTATATTGGAGCTATATGGAAAGATTGCTACCCGGTGCTGGACGGGCTGATGCCGGCACTGGCGGACGTGCATGCGATGCAGCCGCTGAAACTGGAATTTTATGGTACCAGCTATGCAGGCGAGGAGATGGCTGCAAACCAGCTCGGTAACTGGATATCTGTTCTTAATATGCAGAAGTTTACAACCGAACAATGTTTGCGGGTAACCTATAAAGAAGCTGTGCAGCTTACCATGCAGGCAGATATACTTTTTTTAATGGGCGGTATGCAGCCTTATTATGCGGCTTCAAAACTGATGGGTCTGATCGTATGCGGCAAACCATTTGTTGCATTTGTACACAAGGATTCGTTCCCTGCCCTTTTCCTGCAACAGCTGAACTATCCATACCTGGTTACCTATTCGGCGCAGGAAGCAGAACTGCCGGTAAAAAAAACGGAAGCGCTGAAAAACATGTTCCTGCATTTGATACAACACAAAGATTCATTTAAGCCAATAGATCCTGCTCATCCGCTGGTACAGCAAAATACCGCTGCAGGTATGACGGCCTTTTTCATGGAAAAGATCGCAGCAATCATATAACCCATCAAATGATACAGCATTTCAAAAAAGCTATAAAAAAAATACTTAAAAAATGTTACTACACATTTTTGCCCCGGCAGGCAAAAATATTTTTATTCAGCCATATCAGGTCGCAGCAGATCTATGCACATCTTAACAGCCTGAAAAAACTTGGTTACAATCCTGCTACCATCATTGATGTGGGAGCTTACGAGGGGGAATGGACCTATTATACGAGCCAGGTTTTTGACCGGTCTGCTTTTTTAATGATTGAACCGCAGGAAAATAAAGAAAACAATTTTAAAGGCTGTTGCAGCAAAGAATAAAAAGATCAGTTATACCATGGCCCTGGCCGGTAAAGAAAATAATGCAGAGCATGTTTTTTATGAAATGGAAACAGGGTCTTCCATTTATGCAGAACAAACCAATGTACAGCGGGTTGTAAAAAAATATAAAATGCAAACCCTGGATGAGATCGTTGCAAAATATGATGTTAAGGGAGAATACTTTCTGAAACTGGATGTACAGGGTGCCGAACTGGATGTACTGGCAGGTGCACAAAAAATATTACAGCATACTGATTTTATTCTGCTGGAGGCCAGCTTGCTGAATTACAATGCCAATGCACCTTTGTTTGCCGAAATAATTGAATACCTGGATAAAAAGGATTTTGTACTCTTTGATATTTGTGATCAGCGGCGGATGACCGGCAATACCTTATTCCAGGTTGACCTGGTATTTACAAGAAGGAATTCGGCGATCAGGGATTCTGTTAATTTTCACACATAGAGCTTATGAAAAAAATAATTCGCTTTTTATTGAATGGAAAGGTGCTCCCGGTTTTAGGAAGCCAGTTAAAAGGGATGAAACTACGGGTAAGCCCAGTTTTTGCTTTTACACTGTTCTGGAAAAACACGGAGCCTGAAAAACACTATGCGTATAAAATCTTTATAAAAGATAATGATGTGATCTTCGATATTGGTGCCAACACGGGTATGCACAGTTATTTTTTTGCCGGGTCTTTTAAAAAAACAAAAGTTTATGCTTTTGAACCCCTGCCTGCAAACGCAGACTATATCAGGGATGCCATCCGTTTAAATAAAATTGACAATATTGAATTAATTAATGCTGCAGTGGGCGCTAAAGCCGGGGATATCTATTTTAATACCGGTTCCAACAATTCCCAGGGGTTTATTACCGAACAGGAAACATCGCTGAAAGTAAAAATGGAATCGCTGGATCATTTCATTGAAACCCGTCAGCTTGTTCCCAACTTTATTAAGATTGATGTGGAAGGAGCAGAATCAAAGGTATTGGAAGGCTTTAAGAACCATGTTGAAAAGCTGATGCCCATTATGATCATCGAATCGCATACACCGGATAATGACAGGGCTATTGCTGCTTTTTTTCAACAGTATCCATATATTATTTACAGATTGGCAGCTTATGAAGAATGCCTGAAAGGAAAACCCTTTATTGCCATTAAGAACCTGAACAGCATCTGGCCCGACCCGGATGGAGTTTGGGGGAATATTGTTGCGATACCGGAATCTGCTAATGGGAACTACGCAGGGTATGTGCAAAATTAAATCAACTAAAACGCAGGTGAGTAGCCGAAACACCTGATATATGAAAGTACTGACAATTGTAAACGGGCTTGGTATGGGCGGGACCGAACGGGCGGCTCAAAACTTTTCGATGGGATACCGTAATGCCGGCTGCGATATAAAAGTGCTGGGGTTGAACGGGCTTGGCCAGCGGGCAGTCAGCCTGCAACAGGAAGGCATACCTGTATTTGACGGATCAGTATCCAGGGAAACAATACTGCTGCAGTTGAAAGACTGGAACCCGGATATCATACATATACACCGGTCTGGATTTGCCAATGCTGATATGATGAATGCGGTAAAAGTATTGAAACATGAAAATAACCGGGTAATGGAAACAAATGTGTTTGCAAGGCCCGACTATTCTGCTGATTCAAAACTAATTGATGTACACCTGCAACTATCAGGCTGGTGTTTGTGGAAATGGAAAAAGTGGACAGCAGGGATCAGCCCGGTACCTGTTGGAGTGGTGGTTCCTTATCCTGTAAATTCCCGGGAGATACTGGCAATCAAAGAAAAAACCAGTGCCAAAAAAATAGATGGAATTCCCGGTAATGCTTTTATTATGGGAAGAATAGGGCAACCCTTTCTTTCAAAATGGGATGGAATAATATTTGATGTGCTGCAGGACCTCCTGGATACCGGTGACCCATATTTCCTGGTACTGGTAGGACTGCCCGGGGAATTAAAAACAAAGCTGCTGGCTTACCCCAAAATAGTACGAGATCATGTTATTTTATTGCCAACTACCGCCAGTGATGAAGAACTGGGGTCGCTGTATAAAACCTTTCATTGTTTTTTACATGCTGCCAAAATCGGAGAGAGCTTTGGGATGGTATTGGCAGAAGCCATGCTATATGAATGCCCGGTTGTTAGCTTAAGCACACCACTGAAAGATAATTCGCAGCTGGAAGTAGTTGGCCACCAAAGAGGGGGACTGATCGTTGCAGACAGAACCAGTATGGTACATGCAATAAGGCAATTGAAAGAAAATGAAACCCTGCGAAAACAATTAGGCCAACAGGGGTATGAATATGTGAAAGCACATTATAGCCAGGAAACAGTAACTGCATCTGCAATGGCAGTTGCAACTGCAGCGCTGCAGAGTAAAAGCAGGGAACAGCTACAGGTAAACCTGGCCTCTATACCTGGTCTGGTGTACAACATGCCCACCAAAAACATCATGGCTGCGGGCAAAAATATAATGGGTACATTAAATACAGGCACCATGATAAAAATGATACTGGTTCACCAGGCTTTTATTTACCGCATATTCCTCAAACTAAAACAAACAGGTGAGTAATAAGCTGGCCATTATTTCTACGCATCCTATCCAGTATTATGCACCGGTATTTGCAAAGCTGGCAGCTCAGCCGGGTATTGAGATCAAGGTATTTTATACCTGGGAAAAAGATGCCGCAACATTCGACCGTGATTTTGGAAAAGAAGTAACCTGGGATATCCCTTTGCTGGAAGGCTATGAATATTGTTTTGTAAGCAATAATAAAAATATGGGCAGGGGCTTTTGGGATGTTAAAAATCCCGGGCTGATAAAAGCGATTAAAGCATGGAATGCTTCTGCGGTGTTGGTTATTGGCTGGAATTACCTGAGCCATCTGAAAGTAATGATGCATTTTAAAAAACGCATCCCGGTATTATTCCGCGGCGACTCAACACTGCTGGATGAGCACAGCGGTATCAAAAAATGGATGCGCCGCATTTTTTTGAAATGGGTTTACAGCCATGTAGATCTTGCCCTGTATGTGGGAACCGCCAACAAAGCCTATTTTTTAAAACACGGTATACAAAGCAATCAGCTGGTATTTACACCACATGCTATTGACAATAAACGTTTCGGAACCATCAGTGATGAACAGCCGCAGTATATTCAAAATATCCGGCAATCGCTTGGTATTGGTTCCGGTGATATAACCATCCTGTATTGCGGTAAACTTCAGCCAAAAAAAAATCCTTTGCTGCTGGCAAAGGCTGTGCAGCAACTGGGCCATAAAAACCTGCATCTGATATTCGTAGGCGATGGTGAACTTGAGACTGAACTGAAAAATGCCATTGCAGGAAATGAAAATATGCATATGCTGCCCTTCCAAAATCAAAGCATGATGCCGGCCATTTACCGGCTGGGTGAGATATTCTGTTTGCCATCGGCCGGGCCAGGCGAAACCTGGGGCCTGGCGGTGAACGAAGCGATGGCCTGTGGCAGGGCAGTACTGGTAAGTGACAAAGCAGGATCTGCTGCGGACCTGGTACAGGAATCAGTGAACGGATACCGGTTCAGGTGGAATGATATGGATGATCTGCAACAAAAAATAAACAACCTGGTCAGCAACAGGAACAGGCTTCATGAAATGGGCCAGGCTTCAGCAAAACTGATCAGCAGCTGGAATTTTGATGCCATAACAGCAGCCATAAAAAATATTGTACAACCGGCATGAGTACTGCCAGGAAATTATTGGTGATTGCAGGTGGCGGATATATTTACGGCGCCGAAAGAGTAACACTGGATGTAATGGCCGGACTAAAGCAGGAAGGTTACCAGCTTCAGGCGATCATTAGCGGCTGGAATGACGGGGCATTTGCCCATGTGCTGGATGAATTGCAGGTAAAATACTACCCACTGAAACTGGGCTGGTACTACAAATCAAAAATAAAATGGTCATTGGATTCCCTGCTGCATTATCCCGGGGCATTGATCCGCTTCCTGCGGGTCAGGAAGCAGTTTAAAGACTGGCCTGTGTACATGATCTCTTTCAGGCAGGTAATTTTATTGTGGCCCTTTTTCAAAAAGAATTTGCTGTACCATGTGCATGATGTAAACTCATCCAGTAAACAGGCACGTTTTTTTTTAAAGATCATCAACAGGAAGGTATGCAGGTATATTGCCGTTTCGGAATTTATTAAAGAAGACCTGCTGGCCTGCGGAATACCTGCTGAAAAAATTGAAGTCATTCACAATGGGGTTACCATATTACCGGAAATTCAGAAAGGGCTTAATGAAAGCAGGACACTTACTGTTGGTATTGCAGGGCAGGTAATTGAAAGAAAAGGGCATATTGGTTTACTGAATGCGATCGGCCTGCTTGCTGAAAAAGGCCTTGATATTGCGTTGGTGATTGCCGGTGATGGGGATGTAGATTTTACAGACAAATTAAAGGCATTGAGCAGGGAATTAAATATTGCCGGAAAAATAACCTGGCGCGGGTTTAAAAAATCCCTGCTTGAAATTTATACAGGTATGGATGTGCTGGTGGCGCCAACCCTTAGCGCAGAACCCTTTGGCC
>JBJTMN010000577.1:0-2339 GCA_046070545.1 Ferruginibacter sp. | reverse complement strand
ACCGATGGTGGCACCACCTGGAAAAAACTTACAACCGGTTTACCTACACCAGAACAGGGTTTGGGCCGTATTGGTTTTTGTATTGCGCCTTCAAACAGCAACCGCCTGTATGCAACTGTTGATGCAGGAAAATATGGCGGCATTTAACGTAGTGATGATGCAGGAGAAACATGGACAAACATCAATGCCGATGAACGCTATTGGGGCCGGGGAAGCGATTTTGCAGAAGTAAAAGCGGACCCTAAAAATGCCGACATTGTTTACAGCGCCGATGTAGTTACCTGGAAAAGTGTGGATGCCGGAAAAACCTGGTCTGCCTTTCGGGGTGCGCCCGGTGGCGATGATTATCACCGCATCTGGATCAATCCCGATAACAGCAATATCATGCTGATAGCAAGCGACCAGGGTGCAGTGATCACGGTGAATGGTGGTGAAACTTTTTCAAGCTGGTATAACCAACCAACTGCACAGTTCTATCATGTAAGCGCCGATAATGATTTTCCTTACAATGTCTACAGCGGCCAGCAGGAAAGCGGTTCGGTTGGTATTGCATCCCGTGGCAACGACGGACAAATTTCTTATCGTGAATGGCATCCGGTGGCTGCCGAAGAATATGGCTATGTGGTAGCTGATCCGCTGAACACCAATATCGTTTATGGCGGAAAAATTTCACGCTACGATAAACGAAACGGGCAATCACAAAACATTGCACCCGAAGCAGTACGCAGCGGTAAGTATCGCTTTTTAAGAACTGCCCCTGTCCTCTTCAATCCCATTGATAAAAAAACATTGTACTACGCCGGTAATGTGTTGTTTAAAACCATGGATGGCGGCAATAAATGGGATATCATCAGCCCTGATCTTTCCAGGGAAAGCTGGGAGATACCTGCATCTGTTGGTGTGTACACAAAAGACGAAATGAAAAAGATGCCACGCCGTGGTGTTATCTATACCGTGGCTCCATCTTATGTTGATATCAATACCATCTGGTGCGGTACCGATGATGGTTTGATACAGGTAACCAGAGACGGCGGAAAAACCTGGACCAATGTTACCCCGCCCGCCATCAGCAGCTGGAGCAAGGTTTCATTGATGGATGCAAGTCATACCAATGCAAACACCGCATACGCTGCGGTTAACAGCATCAGGCTGGATGATATGCGCCCGCATATTTACAGAACCATGGATGGAGGAAAAACCTGGAAGGAAATTGTGAATGGTTTGCCCAATGATCCCATCAATGTGGTTAAGGAAGATCCTGTAAGAAAAGGTTTGTTATTTGCCGGCAGCGAAAGAGCCGTATATGTTTCATTTGATGATGGTGCCAACTGGCAAAGCTTAAGACTGAACATGCCTGCTACCTCCATCCGCGACCTGGTAATTAAAGATGATGACCTGGTAATTGGAACGCATGGCCGCAGTTTCTGGATACTGGATGATATTACACCATTGCGACAAATGTATAACCAGCTAATGAACCAGCCGGCCATATTGTTCAAACCACAAAATACGTATCGTGTAAGATGGAGCATGTATCCTGATACACCCGTTCCGCCCGATGAACCAGCCGGGCAAAATCCACCGGATGGAGCCATCATTAATTATTACCTGGCAGGCAATGCAACCAATGTTCAGTTAGAAATTTCAGACAGTAAGGGAACCATCATCCGCAAATATGCATCAACCGATACGATGTATACCATACCACCCAACAATGTACCGGGCTACTGGATAAGGCCACAGCAAATACTTTCAGCCGGCGCAGGTGCCCACCGCTTTACCTGGGATATGCATTACCAGCCATTGAATGTGCCGCCTTCCTATCCTATTTCTGCAACGCCTGTGAATACGGCACCCGATCCTACTTCGCCCTGGGTAATGCCCGGAGTGTACACGGCGAAATTAACGGTTGATGCCGGCCCGAATGGCGAAGCCGGGCGGGGTAAAACATACAGCCAGTCATTTACTGTAAAGATGGATCCGCGTGTAAAAACAAGTGCGAAAGATCTGCAGTTGCAGCATGACCTGAGCCTTACCTGCTATAACTACATCAAAAAATGTATGACTGATATGAACACAACAACCGATAAAGACAGGCTGGCGGCAATCCGTAAACTTCAAGGTAGTTTTACAGGTTTACAAAATCTGTTACAGGATGGCGACTGGCCGCCTACCACGCAAATGATAAAAGGGGTACAGGATGCAGTTGCTGCTTATGAAGCGTTGATGAAAAAATAAAACGCGGGTTATTTTTATCATATCGAATTATACAGGATCAAATAAACAAACCGCCCCCCGAAAGACCGGGGGGCGGTTTGCTATTACTTTATCAGTTGATC
>JBJTMN010000576.1:0-5933 GCA_046070545.1 Ferruginibacter sp. | reverse complement strand
CTCTTACCTTTTGCAGGTATTCCTTAAAAACCTCGTCATGTTCCCAAACCCGGCGGTTGGTGGTATAACATACGCCGGTCCAGTAGTCACAAGATGAATCACGGATGGTGGTTGAAATCGCTTTCTGCAAGGCAAACGCCGGTAGTGCGGGCACTTCAGGCGGGAAATAATCATTGCTGGTACCTTCTCCGCGGATGGCTGCAATGGGTAATATCAGGTCGCCTATTTTGTTTCTTTTTTTAAGTCCGCCGCACTTGCCTAAAAATAAAACAGCTTTGGGCTCTATGGCTGTTAAAAGGTCCATTACCGTTGCAGCACCCGGGCTACCCATACCAAAGTTGATGATGGTGATATTATTTGCAGTGGCGCACTGCATAGGCCTGTCGGTACCAATAATTTCTACATTATTCCAGATGGCAAACATGCTCACATAATTGCTGAAATTGGTGAGCAGGATATACTCCCCGAAATTTTCTAATTTTTCACCGGTGTACCTGGGTAACCAGTTGTTTACGATTTCTGCTTTTGACTTCATATCTTTCCGTTTAATTCTGAATATAACAATAAAGATACAAAATTATCGGCCCGCAGCTGGTTTATAGCAATGATCAGGATCGGATATCCAACATATCAACCTAAAATAAAAGAAGACAAAGGGAAGGAATTCATCTTTGATCCATTTCGCAAACGGTGGGTATTACTTACTCCGGAAGAATGGGTGCGGCAGAATTTTCTTCAATATCTTACTCAAATAAAAAAATATCCGGCTTCTTTAATTGCCATAGAAAAAGAAATAAAACTGGGAGAGCTTAAAAAACGTTTTGATATTGTTGTGTACGATAAGGAAACAAAACCATGGATGATCGTTGAATGTAAGGAGATGAATGTAGCATTGGACAAGTCGGTACTGGACCAGGTATTGCGGTATAATATTTCACTGAACGTTCCTTATGTGTGCATCACTAACGGGAGTTACTGTATAGTATTGCAACTGCACAATAACCAGGTTTTGGAAATGGATACTTTTCCCGGCTTATAGATTTCCTGGAGCATTATCTGCCGATCCTTCAGCAGGCACTGCTGCCGGGTTATTTTTGAAAGGCCATTGCTGCTGCACTTTTGCATGTATAAAATATACCACAATGCCGGTTCCGAAAACGATCAGAAAAGATCTGATGACGGCAAAGCCGGTTGAATAGAAAACAAACAGCCACATGGCAATGGCCAGAATTACCGGCAATGGATACAAGGGCATTTTATAGGGCAGATGGGCATTTCCATTGCGACTGCGTAACATCACTACCCCAACAGCCTGGCCAATAAACTGCACCATAATGCGCATGGCTAAAATACCACTGATCACATCACTCATTCTGAACAGCATACTGAAAACAAAAGCAAATGCTGCCAGTACAAGCAAAGAAATATAAGGGAAGTTCCTGGTTGGGTGAAGCTTTCCGAATATTTTAAAGAATGCCCCGTCAATAGCGGCGGCATAGGGTACACGTGAATAACCAAGCATCACTGCAAACAATGAAGCAAGTGCCACCCACAGGATCATCACGGTGGCAGTATTGGCAGCAGCATGCCCGTACAGCCGCTCAATAAATGTGCTCACCACAAAATTGTTGATTCCGGCTTCCTGCCAGTGTTTTATTTCCTGCCAGCTGATAACACTGCTCACACTCATATTCATGGCAATGTACAGAACAGCAATGCCAATAACAGAGATGAACATGCTGCGGGGAATATTTTTGCCAGGGTTCTTTATCTCGCCACCTAAATGGCATACATTGTAATAACCCAGGTAACTGTAAATGGATTTGATACAGGCCTGGCCAAATGCAAAGGATGCCAGTTGTCCCCAGCTGAATTCAGTATTGATATCCTTTAGCGGCTGCAAAAAATTACCATGAGCTATACCGCCGATAATGATCCAGCCAATGGTAAGAATAACACCGGTCCACAACAACACGGCAATTTTGCCAATGCTGTCTATTTTGCGATACAATAAAATGGTGACCAAAACAATGACCGATGCAGAAACAAGCTTTTGTTCTACGGGGCCTAATTGCACCAGGTATCCTAAGTACTGCGAAAAACCAATAGCAGCCGATGCTGCAACCAGGGGTGCCTGTATAACGGTTTGCCATACATACAAGAAGCTCATCATGCGGCCCATACCATTTTTGCCATACGCTTCTTTTAAAAAATTATAACTGCCGCCGGCAAGGGGATAGGCAGCGCCCAGTTCACTCCAGATCATGGCATCGATCAACGAAAGTATGGCACCGGCGATCCATGCATATAAGAACATGCCGCCCATCAGTCCCATAACAATCGGTAATGTAACAAAGGGGCCAATGCCCACCATGTCGATCATATTAACAACGGTAGATTGAAATAAGCCCAGGCTTCGCTGTAGTTTTGGTGCACTCATCCGGTGAATTGAACAGGGAAATTACAATTTTGAGTGATAATAAATGAACCCGGCTGTTGTAATTGGAACTTATTTCTTAATTCGTAAGACTAGAAACCGATCAGGAGGATCAGCATCAGGGCTAATAATATGAGGCGAAAAACAATTTGCATATAATTTTGTTTGTAGCTTAGATAATACAAACGAAGAAATGAAGAGAAAAATTGTGATTGCAGTTACCGGCGCCAGCGGTTCCATATATGCTGATCTGCTGCTCAGAAAGCTGGTGCAGTTGAATGACCAGCTGGAAGAGCTGAGCCTGGTGATGACCACCAACGCCCGGGAAGTTTGGAAGATTGAACTGGACAATGAAAACTTTAAAGATTACCAGGTAAAACACTATACCCAGCAGGATTTTAATGCACCCTTTGCTTCCGGCTCGGGGCAATACGATACCATGATCATCATACCCTGCAGTATGGGCACACTGGGCCGCATTGCTTCCGGTATTTCAAACGACCTGATAAGCCGTGCTGCCGATGTTGTTTTAAAAGAAAGAAGAAAACTGATCTGTGTGATACGGGATACGCCTTACAATCTTATCCATATCCGCAATATGGAAACTATTACCCTGTCCGGTGGTATCATCTGCCCGGCAACACCATCCTTTTACAGCAAACCCGCAACCATTGAAGAAGTGGCTGCTACGGTTGTTGACCGGGTGATTGACCTGGCAGGGTTGCAGAATGAATCTTACCGCTGGGGTAAATAAAAAACGTTACCCTTTACAGGTAACGTTTCCGTAATTATTTTCAATGTTACTGGGATCTTATCTCAGATCAACCAGTTCCATTCCCGGGTAATTCTTCTGGTTAAACACAAACATCGCATCAGCAATATTGGTGTTGGTGGTCATGCCGCTCACGGTGTAGGTATAACGGTTACCGGCCTTTTCAAAAATCTTGGTTGCGGTAATACTTTTGGTGGCTTTATTGATAAACACCAATACCTTATGAAAGAGTTTAGACTTATCAATGGGCGTTAATTCAACTTCCTGTATCCCCTTAACTTCTGCATTCAGCTTGTACAAAAAATCCTTGTTGTAAAAATCTGTAAATAGCTTTTGAGGCGTGATCGTATTGTTTGAGGGGTCAAGTTTGGTGAGGGTGATCTCTTTGGCGATAGGGTCAACTGTCCACACATTAACACCATCACTGAAAATATCCTGTCCGGCAACTTTAATGCGGTATTTGGTTCCTTTCATATATACCGTTCCGCTTTTATTGCCTAAAACCTTGTTGGCGGCATTCTCGATCTTTAAAGTAAAATTTGACTGTACAGATTTAAAGGTCTTGAATTTTGCACTCACTGCATCCAGTATCTTCTTTGCTTCGGGATCACTGCTGCCCATTCCTTTGGGTGCCTGGGCATTTGCTGTAAAAAACATTGCTAATATGAATACTGCCGCACTTAAAATTTTCTTCATTTTCTTTATTTAATATTAAAAATACATCTTTTATAAAACGGGTGCAAAGATATAGCAATAGATGGGTTTACACAACGCATGTTTAACGGGTATTTATAATAAACTGTTAATGTAAACACAATACTAAAATAACTAAACCTACAGGGCGTTAAAACCCGAAAGAATAGCTATTTTGCAAGCCTTCAACTCCACTCCGCTATTGATCCTTTTATAAGTATCATTTAAGTATTTCTTATCATGGAAAAAAACATCGCCTTTTCTCAAAGGGAAACCTATGAGCCTGGCCAATTTACAGAATTCTTATGGTGGTTATCAACCGCTGAAAAAGAGATACTGGTTGATTCGGTTGTTGACCGCAACCGCTACAGGATCATTGGCATGACCGTACTGGCCACCTGGGCATTTGCAACCTTCACCTGGACCTATTTTTTCAGTACCATTGTGGATTCGGTGATACTGGCCATTGCCCTGGGGCTGTTCATGGGTTTTATCATTCTTACCATCGACCGGGCATTGATAAAAGGTATCACTAAGTTCAATAAACGAAAACTGGTTCCGCTGTTATTCCGCGGATTGCTGGCATTAACTATCGGAACATTCATGGCACAACCGGCCATTCTATACATGTTTGATAAGGAAATTAAACTGCAGACTTCGCTTGACAATGAGAAAAAGAAAATGCTGAAGCAGCGGGAACTGACCGTGCTTTATAAAACACCCAAAGATGCATTGATAAAAGAAAGAAACGCATTGAAAGCCGAACTGGATAACAAGTATGATGCAGTAAACAAAGCCAGGGAAAACTTTATTGCTGAAACAGACGGTAGCGGAGGCTCGGGCAAAGTAGGCATTAAAGATATTGCCATTGCCAAAAGAAATGAATACCAGAAACTGGATGGCGAATACCAGGCTTTGTTGAAAACAACCCAACCTAAACTAGACAGCGCCGATGCAGCTTTAAAGGAAATTGATAATAAGATAAAAGCAGAAGAGACCAGTTTTACAGCCTACCTCAACAATGGTTTTTTAACCCGGGTAGAAGCGCTGACCAACCTGTTGAAGAACAATACGGCATTACAGTTTCGTTATTACCTGATCGTTTTTATTCTTATGCTGATAGAACTGATGCCGGTAATTGCAAAGACAATCCTACCATCGGGCAGCTACGACGAAAAAGTGATGCTGCGTGAAGAGATGGAGATAGATATCGCCCACAGCAATATCCGCAAAGAACAGCAGTTGAAAGAGATCTATAACCAGCTTGCTTTTGAAAATGATACCGAAGCCATCAAAGCATTCTTTACCATAACCAGGGACGACCGCAATGAGAAAATGAAAAGCTTCAGTAAACGCTGGAAAGAAGAGAACCACCAGACCTTTGACGGACTTTGGGAAAAGATGAAGAAGGAGATACTGACGAAGCAGGAGAATTAATTGGATGATTTGATGATGTGCCGATTTGATGATTAGCTGATCTGGAAATGAACAAACAATTAAGATATTACGGTTTATAATTATCAAATCTGTAAATCTTCAGATTTTCAAATTACTTTTGCCGCCATGGCGAAAGCAACTGCTGAAACTCCCTTAATGCAACAACACAATGCCATCAAGGCCCGGTACCCTGATGCGATATTGCTTTTCAGGGTAGGGGATTTTTATGAGACTTTCGGGCAGGATGCCATCAACACCGCAGCCGTTTTAGGCATTACCCTTACCAAACGCAATAACGGTAATCCCGATGCATCCGAACTGGCCGGTTTTCCGCATCATGCATTGGATACCTATTTACATAAGCTGGTAAAAGCCGGTTACCGCGTTGCCATCTGCGACCAGCTGGAAGACCCCAAACAGGCCAAAGGAATCGTGAAGCGGGGTGTTACCGAACTGGTTACTCCCGGCGTTGCCACCAGCGATAAACGACTGGAACCTAACAGCAATAATTTTTTAGCCTCCCTGCATTTTGAAAATACCCTCCCGGATGGCGCAGCCGGACGGGAAAAGATCGTTATTGCATTTTTAGACATC
>JBJTMN010000575.1:0-3415 GCA_046070545.1 Ferruginibacter sp. | reverse complement strand
TTTATCGGTTATATTTTTCCAGTTGCTGCCGCCATCTATTGTTTTCCATACGCCACCGCCCGTACTGCCAAAATAAAAGGTGTTCTTCTGGTTAAGATCGCCTGTTACAGCACCGCTTCTGCCTCCACGAAAAGGGCCCACCAAACGGTATTTTACTTTACTCAATAAAACACTGTCGTCGTTTTGTTTTATTTGGGAAAATGTATTTGTTGCAATAGCAACGATCATTGTAAGCAGCAATCCTTTTTTCATAAAAATAAATTAGTGTTGGAAGGTACAAATAAAAAAGTGTTCCGGGATTGCCGGAACACTTTTTCGTTAAATACTATTTAGTTTGTTTTGAATATCTTTTCATCCACAGCAACATTGGTTTCAATTTTATCGTAATGAGTAGCTCCACGTGGTGCCACATTGGTATATGCGAACCAGAAGCCATCTGCATTTTGCTGGTAATCACTGTATGTTGTTACCACATCTTCCATGGCACCAAACTGGAACATTCTGGTACTGGCTTTTACAATGAAATTTGTTTTACTGTCAATAGAATAAACAGTTACATTGGTATTGGGAGCTGTTACTTTCAGCTTATAACACATGTTTCCGTTTACGGTGTCTTTACCTGCCAGTTCTATCTTATAATCTTTCTGATCTGAATTGATGAATGGCCCATGCAGGTCCAGTTGCACCTGGCCAACTTTAAACTGCTCTTCATTCAACGGCCTGGGTTCTTTATCACCCTGCACCGGTGTGTATATCCAGCCATTTTTAGGAGTTATGATCTGGTAATTGCTGGTGCCGTTAGCTTCAATATCAATACGGGAGCCAATCATGTGCTTTTTTGTTGCAACGATATTAATGGGTGTTGCACCGGGTGCAATAAAGGTTCCGGTCATACGGGCGGTAGACAACGTGATTATTTTTTCCCTGCCGCCCATGGCTGCAATATGCTTATTGATAATTTCAGCTGCTGTTTGTGCCTGCACAACATTCGCAAACAACAGGGTACAAATAACATTTACGATTCCTGTTAATTTTTTCATCACTTATTTATTAAAAGCCAAAGATAAGGCAGATGCCGGCGCTTTTTATTGATTTGGATTTTTCTTTATCTCCGTATCCAGCTTATCCAGTTTTTCTTTTACCAGCTCATTTTTCACTTTCAGCTCGTACTTGGCATTGATGGTTGCATTCAGTTTTTCCGCATCACCCAGCTGCTGCTGCAAAACGCCTGTTCTTTCTTTTTGCAGGTTAGATGGCTTTGTTTCCTGGTTGCAAACGGCAGCGTACACTTCAGTGATATCCTCTCTTAATTTCTTTTCGTCTGCAAAAAGAGATTTTTGTTTGGTAGCCAGTAATTTACTGCGCAGGTCTTCCAGCTTATCATAATATTCCTGAGCCGTTTTTTTAAGTTTCGCATTTTTTATTCTCGGTAAAAATTCCTGCAGCATTTTTTCTTTGTTGCTGATGCTGTCAACCAGTTTACCCAGGCGCTCATGCATGTTGTACAACTGCATAGCCGTATTATACTGGTCTTCCATATCAGCCAGGGTCATATCACTATTCGGGTCACGCTGCATGGTCATTTTATGCTCATATTGCTTATCACCAACTTTCAGTTTAACGGTATAATCTCCCGGCAGAACCATGGGTGCCACAAAACCTCCGAAATCCATTTTGGTGCCTCCACTGGCCACTTTGGGAGGTGTACCTCTCATATTCCAGTCAACGATATTAATACCCCGGCGTTTGCTGCCCGGTATGGTTTGTACCAGTTTTCCCTGTTTGTCATAGATCTCAATTTTTACTTCACCGGTATTAACCCTGTCTTTAAAATAATACTGAATGGGTACCTGCTGCGATGAATTGCCACCAATATATCCGTCACCGCTGCCCGATCCTACATAATATTTGCCCATGGTAAGATTGACAGGTTTTGAATCGAAGATGACAACATCTTTTGCTGCAACTTCTTTGCTCATGTTACGCATGGGGGTTATGTTATCCACGATCATGATGCCACGGCCATGTGTTGCCAGTATCAGATCATTTGTTACCGGGTGTATCTGAATATCTCTTACAAGTGCTTTCCAGGGAATATTATTCTTCATGCGAAACCAGGTTGCACCTGCATCAATGGTAGCGTATAACCCCATTTCGGTTCCGGCAAATAACAGGTCTTTATTTACATTATCTTCTTTTATTTTGTGCGCAAAACCGGTAAATTCATCGCTTGTAAACAGGGTCCATGTTTTGCCCATATCAGTTGATCTGGCCATATAGGTTTTCACATCGCCATACATATGGTTATCAAAAGTTGCATACACAGTATTTTTATCAAACCTGGATGGCTCGATACTGCTTACCCATGTTTGTGCCGGAATACCTGCTGCTGCATAGTTGGCAGCCACGTTGGTCCAGGTCTTACCTCCATCAGTTGTGTATTGTAAATTACCATCATCGGTTCCTGCCCAAATCAGGTTATCATCCAGCGGCGATTCAGCAATAGTAAAAATGGTGCAATGATTTTCAGCAGATGTATTGTCGGCACTCAGTCCGCCCGATTCTTCCTGCTTTTGTTTTTCTTTATTATTGGTAGTAAGGTCCGGAGAGATTTTTACCCAGTTCTTTCCTTCATCAACTGATTTATATAAGTATTGCGCAGCAATGTAGAGATTACGTTTATTTTTTTGCCCGATTACAATGGGCGTATTCCAGTTAAAGCGAAGCTTTTCATCATTGAGTGCAGGCTGGGGTTTGATGCCAAATGCTTTTCCCTGTTTCAGGTTGGCGTGAACAATTTCACCTCCCTGGGATTCGTAGTAAACCACATCGGGGTTCATACCATCAACCTGAACCCAGAAGCCATCACCTCCCCCCAGGTTTTTCCAGTCGCTGTTTTCAATACCACCTGCACTTTGTGAAGGTGCATACCAGCTCTGGTTATCCTGCAGGCCACCATAAACATTGTAAGGTTCTTTCATGTCGTAGGTAACATGATAAAATTGTGAAACCGGCAATACAGATAACATCATCCAGTTGGCTCCACGGTCGTTGCTTACATACAAACCTCCATCGGTTCCTAAATACATTTGATTGGTGTAATTAGGATTGATCCACAAGGCATGATGATCTGAATGTACATTACCTCCGCCGTCTGCAAAAGAATAACCGCCATCATCACTGTAACTAAAACCAAAACCCGGTCGGTAAACCCTTTTCGGATCTTTAGGATCAATTACCAGGCAAGAAAAATAAAATGGTCTTGATACTACATTTACGGTAGAGCTTTGCTGCTTCCAGGTTTCGCCTCCATCGGCAGAAATGTATAAACCTGTTTTTTCAGCTTCGATAATGGCTATCAGATTATCAGGAGCACTAGGCGCCAAAGTAATGGCGCTGCGGCCAATAGGCTTTG
>JBJTMN010000574.1:0-4839 GCA_046070545.1 Ferruginibacter sp. | reverse complement strand
GTTTGAACTGCTGGCTTTACTGGCCGGTAAACCCGGTAAGGTTTTTTTGCGCAACGAAATATTAAACCAGGTTTGGGGAACCGAAGTAATTGTAGGCGACCGCACCATTGATGTACATATCCGTAAGATCCGTCAGAAATTAAACCTTGATTGTATTACTACTGTAAAGGGTGTTGGGTATAAGTTTGATCTGTAAACCAAAGACCATGGTCCATGCTCCATGGTCCCTGGCCAAAAAAGAGCAGGTCTGAATTTATTACTTTCCTTCGTAGCTTGCAGCTTATTCATCATGCCTACTTCAAAAAACTATTCACCGCAGCAACTGGCAGCATTGGCGGCACTGGCATTGGCTATTCCCATAGCCGGAGGTATCTTTTATTTTAAGCCGGTATGGTGGATGGCTTTACTATCCTTTGCGGTCATCTTCCTGGCTGCGTATGGCCTCATTGTTTATATACTGCAGACATTCATTTACCGAAAAATAAAACTCATTGATAAATTCATTTACCAGACCAAGGCCAGCAAAAAAGAAGAATTTTATTACAAGAATATCCTGCCGCAAAAAAGCATTGATGAAGTAAGGGAAGATGTGGAAGCCTGGGCCGAGCAACGCAAACAGGAGATCGAGTTGCTACAGCAGAACGAAGCTTACCGGAAGGAATTTTTACAGAACCTGAGTCATGAATTGAAGACACCTATTTTTGCCATACAGGGTTATGTAGATACCTTACTGAATGGCGCTTTGGATAAGCCTGAAGTGAATAAAAAATTCCTGCAAAGTACATCCCGTAATATTGACAGGCTGGTGAACCTGGTAGATGACCTGGATTCAATTTCCAGGCTTGAAAGCGGTGAGCAGCTTTTATTAAAAGACAGTTTCATCATACAGGACCTGCTGAAAGAAGTATACGAAACACTGTCTTTTAAGGCCGATGAAAAACAAATCAGGTGTATCATTAAAAAAGGCTGCGAATTGCCGCTAGCTGTTTTTGCTGATAAGGAAAAGATACGCCAGGTGTTTATTAACCTGGTAGATAATGCCATTAAATATGGCAAGCAATCGGGTACCATTGAAGCCAGTTTTTATAAGGTTGACGGCGCAAAAGTGCTGATAGAGGTCAGCGATGATGGCAGCGGTATTGCGGAAGAGCACCTGCCCAGGATATTTGAACGTTTTTACCGCACCGACCTTGCCCGCAGCCGCAAAGTGGGCGGCAGCGGACTCGGCCTCGCTATTTGCAAACATATCATTGAAGCCCACGGACAAACCATTCATGTACGCAGCAAAATTGATGTGGGCAGTACGTTTGGGTTTACATTGCAAAGCAGAAAAGATTAATACCTGCATATAAAAGAAAGAATTTCCCACAAGTAGATTATTTCCCTTTAATCATATACTCTCTGATATCATATTGCACTAAATAAACAGGACAAGACTCTTATCTACAATTCATTTTAAAGGATTTTATTTCTAAACAATTTAATGACTTTGAATTAACCACATGGTTACAATTAAGTAACTGTACCCGGGGATCTTTGTGCTGTTAAAATAATCAATCAATTAAATCAACCGTTATGAAATCTCTGAAATCAATTTTTATCAGAACTGCCTGTATGTTTTTTGTAGTATCGTTGTGCCATTCATTTACCATTACACAGGCACAGGTAACCGCAGAAACCGTTTCGGGCAATGAAACTGCAGGCAGTATCCGCTTTGTACAGGCAGAGGGTGATATGCTTGTATTTGAACTGCATTTGATCAACCTGCCGGCCAAGGGCAGCAGGTTGCGTATCATTGACGGCGATTATAATACGTTGTATGAGCAAAAGATCAGTACAGCAACATATAATATCCGCTGTAAAATTGCCCGGGGTGAGATGAGCCATATCAATTTTGAAGTATCAGGTAAGAAACTTTTCCTGAACCAGTCATTTACCATTACATCGAGAACCGAAGAAAGAATAGAAGTAACCAGGGCTTAGTAAGTCATTGCCGGGAGTTTACAGAAAGGGCAGTGCTTACGTCTTTGTATACCTGCCTTTTCTTTTTTGCAAACGTTTGAGATTGTTATAAAACACAAATACCAGTTTGTTAATGATTTCTTAAACTGGCGCAGGTTTATTTTACTGCACCTTTGCGCAACTAAAATTTAAAAAAGATGAGATCAAAATTTTTACTTGTATGTTTTTTAATGCTGAGTGGATTCATTGCGTTTTCGCAGGAGACCACTTCAGAGATCCAGGGCCTTGTTGCCAACGGCAATGCAGGCATCGGCAGTGCCACTATTACTGCCATTCATGTTCCTACCGGAACTAAGTACCAGACTACCAGCCGTAAGGACGGACGGTACAACCTGCCCAATTTGCGTATTGGCGGGCCTTACGAGGTAATCGTAACTTTTGTGGGCTTTAATGAAGCCAAACAGGACAATATTACCCTGCTGCTGGGCCAGGCTTATAAAGCAGATTTTAACCTGACAGCTAAATCTTCTACCTTAAGTGAGGTTGCGGTGTCGGCGAAGAGGCAGGATAAGATATTCAGCAATAACCGGACAGGAAGCCAGGAAGTTATTAACCGCACACAGATCGAAAGACTGCCGACCATTAACCGTTCGTTGCAGGATTTTACCAAACTGGAACCTACATCAAACGGCCTTAGTTTTGGCGGACGCAGCAACCAGTATAACAACGTAACTGTGGATGGAGCCAATTTCAACAACTCATTTGGTTTATCGGGTACACTGGGCGGACAGACAGGATCGCAACCCATCAGCCTGGATGCGATTGAACAGATACAGGTTAACGTATCGCCGTATGATGTTCGCCAGGGAGGCTTTACAGGCGCCGGTATCAATACGGTTACCCGAAGTGGTACCAACCAGTTTAAAGGGACTGTTTACACCTACCTGAAAAATGAAGACAACCAGGGTTATAAAGTTGCCAATGCCAGATTAACCAAAACAAATATCAAGTTTAATTTAAGAGGCTTTGCTGTTGGCGGACCTATCATTAAAAATAAATTATTCTTTTTTGTAAGTGCAGAACAGGTAAGACAGGAACTGCCTGCAACCAGTTTTATTGCTTCCGATGCAAGTCACCCGGTAACACCGGGCAGCGTGTCGGTTGCCAATGCTGATACCCTGGCGAAACTTGCTGCATTTTTGAAAACAAATTTTGGTTACGATGCAGGTCCATTCCAGGGCTACAATCAAAAGACACAGAGCGATAAGATAACTGCTAAAATAGACTGGAATATCAACAGCAAAAACACACTTACGCTTAAATACAATTATCTTAAATCAAGCGCCGACCAGTTTGCAAGTACCAGCCGTAACGGTTTTGCAGGCTTTGTATCGGGCGGACAGCCTGGTAATAATTCCATGCCATTCCAGGGTAGTGGTTATGTGATCAATAACAACTTCAATATTATTATTGCAGAATTGAACACCAGGTTCAGCAATAAGATCGTAAACAAATTCCAGGTTGGTTATACCGCATTAAGAGATTTCAGGACTACCCAGGGAAATTCAGATCTGCCATTGGTTGATATTTTGCTGAACGGAAATATTTATACCACTTTTGGTTACGAACCATTTACCTACAACAATAAACTGAACACCAATACCTTCCAGTTCTCTGACATACTTACCTATTACAACGGAAAGCATGAAATCACCGCAGGTACACAGAACTATTTCAGAAAATACCTGAATGGTTTTGCACCGGCATACCAGGGGCTGTACCAGTTTTCAAGTCTTACAGACTTTTATAACAGTGTTGCCAACAAAACCACATCAGCTGCACGTTATGCAGTTCAATATTCAGCATTACCCGATGGTTCATTTCCTTATGCAAAAGCTGGCTCTACTGACCTGAGTTTATTTGTACAGGATAAGTGGAGTGTTAAAAAGAATTTTACGCTTACCTATGGTTTAAGGCTTGATAATTCGATCTATACCGGTAAGTTTGACCAAAATCCGAATTTTGCCAACCTGACCTTTGCCAATGGCGAAAAATATGATGTAGGCAGGAAGCCAAAGAATGCATTACTGGTTTCGCCCAGGCTTGGTTTTAACTGGGATGTGCTGAACGATAAATCCCTGCAGGTAAGAGGCGGAGGTGGAATTTTTTCGGGACCTCCTCCTTTTGTATGGATAAGCAACCAGGCCAGCAACAACGGAGTGCAGTTTGGTTCTTCAATCAGAACTTCAGGTGTGCCATTTAATCCTGATCCCAATGCCTACAGGCCAACTGCCGGTGCAGCCAATACATCGTACAGTGTAGCTTTAGTAGATAAGAATTTTAAATATCCTTCTGTTTTAAAAACAGGACTGGCCGTTGATAAAAAATTCAAACACGACTGGGTGTTTACCCTGGAAGGAACTTATACCAAGGATATTCATGCGGTATACTATTCAAATGTTAACCTGAATGAAAGCAATGCCTTTGCTTTAAATGGTGCAGATAAAAGGTTACGTTATTTAACTACCACGGCCAATTCAAACAAATATTATTTTGGAACTACTGCGGCCAATCCAAACCTGGGTAATGCTATTTTAATGAAGAATACCAACAAAGGTTATTCTACCACGCTTACTTTCCGTGTGCAAAAAACCATCAAGAATTTATACCTGAGTGCAGCATATACCCGTTCTGAATCAAAAAATACAGCTGAGGGCGGAAGTACGGCAGGAGGTTTATGGAGCGGCCGTGCTGTTCAGGGAACAGATCCCAATGCGGCCAACCTTTCCAATGCATCCTGGTATCAGCCTCACCGTGTTGTTGCATTTGCTTCTTATAAATTCAGCTATGCCAAATATTTTTCTACCAGTGTAGGAT
>JBJTMN010000573.1:0-7423 GCA_046070545.1 Ferruginibacter sp. | reverse complement strand
TTCTAATATTTGGTGCGTTGCGCCATCTTCACCTAAGGTAAGACCCGCGTGTGATGCACAAATTTTTACATTTTTACCGCTATAGGCAACACTTTGTCTGATTTGATCATAGACTCTACCGGTGCTAAAATTTGCAAACGTTGTCGTGTATGGAATTTTACCTCCAATGGTCATGCCAGCAGCAATACCAATCATATTGGCTTCTGCAATACCGCACTGGACAAACCTTTCGGGAAATTCTTTGATAAATCCGTTGAGCTTTAAAGAGCCTGCCAGGTCAGCAGTCAGGGCTACGATATTTGGATTTTTACGGCCTGCTTCTAAAATACCATCTCCAAACCCACTGCGGGTGTCTTTATTACCTGAAACCTGAATTTCGTTGAGCATAAACTAAAAGGTTTTAAAAAAGTTATCTCTTCCCGGAATACTGCGGATAGTGGCGCAAAGTAAAAGAAAGATTTGCAGGGTGGCAAATGAGATTAAAAAAGTTGCCAACATCTTACTAAATTAATATTGCTTTAGTTGGATATCTCCGAAACTGTATAAAATTTCATTTTCAAGCGCTTTACCTGGTTTATTATTTTTTTGAGGCGGCCTAATGTTACGCTCAGTTTCAGGGAAGTATTGATATCATGTGCCACCAGGATGGCACAGTTATTATTATCAGATGCTGATTGTATGATCTGCTGTACGGTCTCATCGCTACGCTTGCTGCTTTTATCAATGCCCAGGCCAAACAGCAGGTTGTTCTTTTCGGTTGGGGCAAGGCTTTTACTGAAATCATTGGTACCATTAAGCGCCCTTACACTTTTAAAATAACGCATCAGCATTTTATCGTACTGGCCGTTATGAGCTCCATAAGGATAAGCAAATGTGGTTGGATAAAACCCATCTTTGTTCATCATTTTCAGGCCACATTCAATTTCATTCAGCATCAGTTCATTTACTGTATGTTTATACCTGTACACATAGTCCAGCATATTGTAATGATTAACGCTGTGGAATGCTATTTCGTGGCCATGGCTTTGTATGATGGAGAGCTTGTTCTTTTGTTCTGCAGTTAAACGGTTGTATTTGCAAACATAAAAAGTTGCTTTTACATCTGCAGAGTCAAGAAAGGGAAGGTATTGAAACCAGTTATCTACCCTGTCATCATCAAATGTAAGTGCAATACCAGCTTCCTTGAGCTGGCCAGGCTTTTCATATTTGGTACAGCTGTTAAAAAAAACAAATACCAATACCCCCGTAAATATGGCTTTCGCATATTTTATACGCATAGTTGTTTCTGTAAAATTTGTAGTTACTTCTTTGGGCAGGCTGGCGAAGATAACAGAAAACCTAATTCAAATCTGCATGGGGGGCAGTAAATATTTTTTCATCGGCTTGCAGCTTCAGTTCCCATTTCCAGGCGGTATCCATCATATCGTGCAGGTTGTATCCGGGGATCCAGCCAAGCAGTTTTTTTGCCTTATCGTTATTGGCGTAAATGGCAACCACATCGCCCGAACGGCGGGGGCCGATCTCGTAATTAAGTTTTACACCACTTGTTCTCTCAAATTCCTGAATTATTTCAAGTACCGTAAGTCCATCGCCGGTACCCAGGTTAAATACATCGCAGTTGGTTTGGTTTCTGCCTTCCAGCAGGTAATTAAGGGCCAGGGTATGAGCATGGGCTATATCGCAAACATGAATATAATCCCGTATACAGCTGCCATCTTTGGTATCATAGTCGTTTCCCCACACCTTCATCATGGGCAGTTTGCCAATAGCTGTTTGTGTAATAGCAGGCACCAGGTTTTGTGGCTTACCCAGGGGTAATTCTCCCATTAAGGCAGAAGGGTGTGCACCAACCGGGTTAAAATATCTTAATAAAATAGCATTGTTCTTACTGGCACGCATGGCATCGCCTACGATCTTTTCTCCCATTTGTTTGGTAGCACCATAGGCTGATTCCGCCGGTTTCATGGGTGTTTCTTCGGTTACAGGTATTGTATCAGGATTGCCATACACCGTGCAGGAAGAGGAGAAAACAAAATGGGGTACGGCAAACTCTTCGGCACATTTTAAGATGTTTATGAGCGAGTTTAAATTATTCTCAAAGTACATCAGTGGTTTTTCCACCGACTCTCCCACCGCTTTATAGGCAGCAAAATGAATGATTCCAATTATGTCAGGATTTTCCTGGAAAATGGCATAGGTATCATCGTAAATACAAAGGTCTACCTTATAATTCTTTACCGTTTTGCCAGTTATCTGTTTTACAGCTTCCAGGATATTTTCGTTGCTCCTGCTGTTGTTATCTGCCGATACAACATCAAAACCATTTTGTATCAGATCAACAATGGTATGTGCACCAATATAGCCGCAGCCACCGGTAACCAGAATTTTTTGCATATACAAAGAAACAAAAAAAATCACTCATGGTATTGAGTGATTTTAATTAAAGAATTTTTTATCACTTAGAAAAATTTACTGATGACAAAGTAAAACAAGGCCGCCAGTAAACCACTTACCGGAATAGTAAGTACCCATGCCCACAACAGGTTCACCGTAACACCCCATCTTACTGCCGAAAGGCGTTTTGTAGCCCCAACCCCCATAATAGAACCTGCAATGGTATGTGTTGTACTAACAGGAATTTTAAGCGCTTCGGTTACAAATAAAGTAATCGCACCGGCTGTTTCAGCAGCCACTCCTTCAAACGGGGTAACTTTCGTAATTCGTGTACCCATTGTTTTTACGATCTTCCATCCGCCACTCATGGTACCCAATGCAATAGCTGAATAACAAGCCAGCGGCACCCACCATACCATATGACCAAGATTGTACACTACAGGATCGTATGCTATTAATGCTGCCATAATGATCCCCATCACTTTTTGAGCATCGTTACCACCATGCCCGATACTGAAAGCTGCTGATGAAACCAGCTGCAATCTTTTAAACCAGGTATTTGCCCGGTATGCATTTAAAGAATTTAAAAACATGGTGAATGCAGCCATAATGAGTAAAATGGATGCCAGTAAAATCCATTTAAAATTCTTAGCATAAAAGATCACTTTTAAGGTATAGGATTCAAAATGAGATTTCAATTTAGAAGGATCAAATTCAAGATTATAATACAGAAACACAATTACTCCCAGAAAAATAGTGATCGCAATGATCTTGGGCATCCATCCTTTTTTAAATGAATGAATGAACCATAATGATATGATAAATGCAATGATCATTCCGATCAAAGGTGCTAAAAAAATAAATATTACGGTTTTTATAACCGGGTCGGAATTTACTGTTGAGAACCCTCCAAAGGCAATGGCCGCGCCAGAAAATCCTCCGATAAGGGTATGTGAAGAAGAAGAGGGAATGCCAAACCACCAGGTCAGCAGGTTCCAGAAAATAGCCGCTAAAAGGCCTGAAAAAATTACCACCAGCATGTCATGCCCCTGGATGGCTTCCGGTTTAACAGTCTTGGCAATAGTATTGGCTACTCCGTGATCTTTAAAAATAAAAAAAGCCACAAAATTGAACATAGCGGCCCATAAAACCGCCTGTGTTGGTGTCAGCACTTTTGTTGAAACTACTGTAGCTATTGAGTTTGCTGCATCATGAAACCCGTTGATGTAGTCAAAGATGAGCGCTAAAGCAATAATTATTATTAAAAAAGTCATACAGTATTAATTGGGTAATTTGATGATTTGCCAATTTGATAATGAGTTCTTTTTAATCATCAAATTTTCAAATCAATTGATTTTCAAATCGCTTATGCGTACTTAACAATAATAGACTCAATTACGTTGGCAGCATCCTCACATTTATCGGTTACAATTTCCATTACTTCTTTAGCATCCGGTTCAGTTGCAAAAAGACGTTCAATGCTCATATCAAAAATATCATCGGCCTGGTTTTCTATACTGTTTATAGAAACAAGGGCATCTGTTATTAAACGCATATTTTTCATGTTGCGCAACTCCTTTACTGCCACCTCTACCTGCCTGCATCCCAATGCAATAAGGTCGGCCATTTTGGTAAAGCCCATATCATTAGGATTAACCCTGTAAAAATTTATTTTTTTGGCAGAGGCGTAAATATAGTCCGCAATATCATCCAGCGATGTGGCCAGGTAGTGAATATCTTCCCGGTCAAAAGGAGTGATGAAATTTTTGCCCAATTCTGTAAAAATAGTATGTGTATAATCATCGTTAACATGTTCCATATCCTCAATTTCCTGGATGAGCTGGCCACGCTTATCAAAGTCTGGTTCATTTACCAGTTCTTTAAGTTTATCCCCCATTTTTACAAGAATTTCAGAAACGCTTTCAAATAGCTGGTAAAACACCCTGTCCTTGGGTAAAAAGATCTTAAGTATTGTATTAATGCCTGCCATATTCTATAAGTTTTGCAGCAAAAGTATAATTATTGAACCTCTAATGGTCAATCAAACTATTGGTAATAATAACTTAACATTAAAATAATGTGCTTTATCCTTAATTCAAAGAGATTATGCTACGGGATGCCTGTATATGATCTTTTTTTTATGAATAAGTGAAATATGTTGTCATTACATGCATGTTAACAGTCTCTCAGATATGCAGGATATTTACTTTTCGTTAACATTCCGGTAATATACAGATAACGTTACGGTAACATTCAATTCACGTTGCGATAACATGTGAGTCGTCTTTTTGCGCTAAATATTTAATGCATGAAATCGCTGTTACTAATTGCCACATTCTTACTTACCATATCTGCTTCATTTGCACAAAAAGGAAGGATTGAGGGAAAGATCACGGACTCAAAAACGGGTAACCCGGTGGCTGGCGTTACTGTTTTAATTAAAGAGACCGGAAAAGGAATTGCCAGCAACCTGGACGGACGTTTTATATTGAATGTGGAGCCCGGAAAAAAATATACCCTGGTCATCAGCTCCACCAATTATCAAAGCAAAGAAGTAAATGAGATACAAACCGGTGCGGATGGTATTGCCTACGTAGATGTAGCACTGGATGTAAAAGCAAAGACCGGCGAAGAGGTAGTGGTGAAAGCTACTTCTGCCAGGAAAGAAAGCACCAATGCATTGATCAGTTTTCAAAGAACCACCAATACCGTTGCTTCAGTGATATCTGCCGAAGCCATCAGGAGAAGCCCGGATAAAAATACCGGAGAAGTACTGAAACGCACACCGGGCGCCAGTATACAGGAAGGTAAATTCATTGTGATCAGAGGTTTGGCCGATCGGTATAACCAGGCTATGTTCAATGGTGTGTTATTAACCAGCACCGAACCCGACCGCAAAACATTTTCTTTCGACCTGATCCCTGCTTCCATGATCGATAATATCATCATCAACAAGGCATTTGTTCCTGAATTTCCGGGAGAGTGGGCAGGTGGCCTGATCCAGGTAAATACAAAAGATATTCCTACCAAAAATTTCTTTTCTGTTCAACTTGGTACCGGCTTTAACTCTCAAACCATTGGTAAGAATTTTTATAAAGATGCCGGCGGAAAAACAGACTGGTTAGGTATGGATGATGGCACCAGGGACTTACCAGCCGGTTATACCCGTAAGGCTGAATTTGATTCTACTTCTGCGGCAGGCAAAACAGCCATTGGCAAATCAATGCGTAATGCATGGGCTCCGCAGCAAGTAAATGCTCCTCTGAATGTTTCTTTCCAGGTAAACGGCGGATTTACAGGTAAAATATTCAGGAAAAATATAGGTGGCATATTTGCCATCAGTTACAATAAGAGTAATAAATATCTTAAACTGCTTAACAAATCAAATGCGATTGATAACCTTACCAATGTGGTAAGTGTGATCTCAGAATACAATGATGATAAATACCAACAGGATGTAGCTGTTGGTGCTTTAGCAAGCGTAAGCCTGCAGTTCAACCCACGCAACAAGGTTTCTGCAAAAGCTGTTTTAAACATCAACTCTCCCAATTCAGTTACACTACGTACCGGTGAAGATTATTCAAGGAGCGAACTGCTGAAAGGAAGCCAGTTTACTTTTAAACAAAATACGTTCTTTACATCGCAGCTTACCGGCGACCACAGCCTGACCAAACAACTGAAATTTAAATGGTATGGCGGTTTTAATATCCTGGATGGCTATACACCTGATCAGCGCCGCATTTTATATTCCAAATTAAGTGGAACACAGGACCCTTATACATTGCTGCTTTCAAACTCACTTTCTCAGCAAAGCGGCAGCCGTATTTACCAGACCTTAAGCGATTATATTTATACCGCCGGTGGCGATCTTAACTATAATTTCAAATGGCTCGGCCAGTCGCAAAATATAAAAGGCGGTTACATGCTGCAGGTGAAAGACCGCCTGTACGATGCCCAGCTTTTTGCCAATTATCTGCCACTAGATAATCCGTCATTAAGATTATTACCAGCCGATGTGGTATTTGCCCCTGAAAATTTTGGAACGGGAACAGACAACAAATTTGCTTTCGATGCCATCAAAGGAAATACGTTCCGATACATGGCCAACACCATTTTAAATGCAGGCTTCCTGCAGTTTGATAACCAGTTCACCAGTAAATTAAGAGTAGTGTGGGGCCTTCGTGTTGAAAATTATGACCAGTTGATTGGCAGTGTAAAAAAATGGGATCCCCGTCATACCTATTCTAAAATAACAGATTTCTTACCGGGATTAAATGCTACTTACAAACTGAACAACAAAACCAATATACGTTTATCAGGTTCTCAAACTGTTATTCGTCCCGAGCTTCGTGAGTTATCTGCTTTAAACCTCTACGATTTTGAATTAAATGCATCGGTGCAGGGAAATCCATTGCTGAAAAGAACCAAGATCGAAAATTTTGACCTGCGGTACGAATTATATCCAAGAGCAGGTGAAGTGATCAATGCAGGTATTTTTTATAAGCATTTTAGTAACCCGATAGAACAGATATTTAACGGACTGGGTGGTGGTGCCAGTACGTTAAACTATGCCAATGCTAAAAATGCATATTCTTACGGAATTGAAGTAGAGATGCGTAAAAAGCTTGATTTTGTCAGTGCTTTAAAGAATTTCACTTTCCAGGCAAATGCAGCCTACATCAGCAGCCGTGTTAAAGATGATGCCTTGCAGGTTAACAGGTCATTACAGGGCCAGTCGCCTTATATCCTGAATTTTGGATTATTGTACGACCTGGAAAAATATGGTTTAAATGCAACACTGCTCTTTAACCAGATAGGCCAAAGAATTTACCTGGTAGGCGATATCGTTGGCGGCGCACCCGATATTTACGAAGCTCCAAGGCCTGTACTGGACCTGCAGATTGCTAAGAAATTATTGAAAAATAAAGCCGAGGTAAGGTTAAATATTTCCGACATCATCAACAAAACACAATACTTCTACCAGAATACAGGATCTAAAGAAAGTTTTCAGAAAAGCAGCGATGCTTTA
>JBJTMN010000572.1:0-2780 GCA_046070545.1 Ferruginibacter sp. | reverse complement strand
GAAAGTACTGTCGATAAAGCCGGGATTAAAATTGATCTGCACTACTCCCCCGTTCTTAGCAATGGCTTTTATCTGCTCATCTTTTAAATTACGACGGCTGGGTACCAGGCTGTACACCGAGCTATGTGATGCAATGATGGGCTTTGTAGTGATTGCTATCACATCCCAAAAAGTTTGTTCACCGCTATGGCTAACGTCTATCATCATTCCCAGTTCATTCATGCGTTTTACAACCTGCTTGCCAAAATCGGTTAGCCCCTTGTGTGGCATATTGGGTTTGGTGGTTTCATCGGCTGCGCTGGTAGCCCAGGAAGGAGCTATGTTATGGGTAAGTGTCAGATACCGGGTTCCACGCTTATACAGCGCTTCCAGTTTACTAAGATCATCTTCTATCATATGGCCACCCTCTACACCAAACATAGCAGCAATTTTATGTTGTTTTACGGCCTGTATTATCTGGGTATGGTTGAAAACTTTTACAATTTTATCCGGGTTTCGTGCTGCCACAGCATCCAGGCTATCCATTTCCCGGTTGGCAAGAGCAAAGGGTTCTTTGGAATCACCATCACAATACACAGAGAAGATCTGCACATCCAATCCGCCTTTTTTCCAGCGGGCCAGGTCACTGTGGGTCTTGCCGCTAAGGTCAGCATCCATTACCATATGCGAATCCACAGCCTTCATCAGAAAATCGTTGTGAGTATCTACTACAATGGCTTTGCGATGGATCTTTTTATAGGATTGTGCATTTGCATGGCCGGTAAAACACAGGCTAAGCAATAGTAATGGTAAACGCATGGGGCTGTTTTAAGAACAGGTAAGTTAAGATAAAAAAAATGCCGCTTCATAGAAGCCGGCATTTTTTATTTAAACTGCCCCAAAGCAGCTATGCATTCATTTAATAATTTTATTGAACTTTTACAATTGAGCTATAAGTCACATTACCATAATCATCAAACTGCTTTAAGCGGTAGTAAACTGCTTTTCCGGTTTTAATAACAGAAGCGTCTTCTTTAAACGCATATTTTTTGCCGGTACCTGCAGTACTAAAACCATCCAGTACCAGGGCTACAGTTTTAAAATCAACTGCATTAGTTGATCTTTCTACTTCAAAATAACTGTTCATATATTCTGAAGCCGTATTCCAGTCAAGCAGAACAGATTTATCTGTTTTAGTAACAATGATAGACTGGTAAATAACATGGCCGGTTGGCTCTGGTATACTTACGCTGGTATTTTCGCCAGTCACTGGTGTTATTGCAGAAGCTGTAATGGCAGAGAATACAGTTACAATTAGAACTAAGTTTGATTTTTTTGCAATTGAAGTAAAAAGTTTCATTTACTCAGGTTTGGGTTTACAGAAGTTAAGTTTTTAGCGAAAACCGCAGATTATCTTGATGGTAATTTTACGGTGTTTCGGGGTAAAAACGCAAAGCATGGAGTTATTATTGTACAGACTGTAGTTTTTCTACTACTTTTTTTTAGTAGAAATAACAAAATGCTACTTAACAAGTTGATTTATAGTATTTTAGGAAGAAATAAAATATTTCAGAAAAATTGGAAAAGATAGAAGGTCATAACAAAGTCCATTTTAAGATGAGCTTAAACGCTCTTATTGGCCGGATATTTTGATACTGTATACACTATTATTTTGGCTTATATATATGGATCGACTGCCCCACCAGCTTCCATTGGCCATTTATCTTTTCCAGCATCCTGAATTCGATCGAATAGCTTTTGGCACCCTCAGTATCAGTAGATTCTTCATTGTGCGACACCCAGGCATTGTTGCCGCTTATGTTCATTTTGTAATTTGTATTTATGGCTGATCCTCCTTTACCAACCATACTTGCCGGTGGGTTTATCATCATGCCCGGATCAATATCGATCATGTTTCCATCTACTGTTGAAACCACAATTTTACTGTATGGTTTTATGGCCCAACAGGCTGCATGTGCCTTTACATCGCCCAACCTCCAGGTGGCTGATTCCTTTTCCAGTAATTGTTTGATGGCAGTTTCATCGGCATTTTGGGCAAAAGCCTGTATTGCTGTAACTGAAATTAGAAATGACAAAAGAAAACTTTTCATAAATAAATGTTTAGGTTCTTATGGCGTATGTTGAAGATCTGATTCTTGCAAAAATTATCCTATTTCAGCTTTATTTGTTCAAAAATTCAACCCATTGCAGCCAATACATTAGCACATTGGTTTCGGTGACGGGCCAGGTGAAATCCTAAAAACTCAAACCGTTGCTGAAAATCCATGGCTCCCGAAATAGGATGCGGATGTGCCTGTATACGTAATTCGTCATTGTGTAAATGTTGCCCGAATGCTGCCAGCTGCTGCTGCAGGCTGTCAAGCGCAGCAATCCAGTATTTAAGCGGCCCACCCAGCCTGGGCGCAGCCACAGCCGGTACTGTTTCTTTGGGCTGCCAGGTAAGATCAATGATCTGCTGCACAGTCATATCCTTATGAACCGATTCAAATACCCGTTCTGCCCTGCCTTCGCGGATGGCATCTATCGTTTTCCACATACCAAATATTCCTCCCTGTTCGGCCCAGAAAAGATGTTCGGTAATTTCAGCCAGGTTCCAGTCTTCAGGTTTCAGTTTCCATTGCGCCTGTGTTTCGGAGACATTTACCAGCTGGTCAATATACATCTTTCGTTCAACCCCTACTTGCTGAACCAGGTTTGCTACTGTTTGCATGATGATTATTTTATTGAAATAAAAATATACATTAATGCTGAGATTTTTCTCTCATGTCCAATGTCTTTAC
>JBJTMN010000571.1:0-5450 GCA_046070545.1 Ferruginibacter sp. | reverse complement strand
TATGTAGCATTTGCGCACCTGCTGGGCGGACTCTTTCTAGCCCTGGGGCTGTTCACCCGTGCTGCCTGCCTGGTACAGATACCCGTGTTGCTGGGTGCAGTTATTTTTGTAAATATCAATGCTACCAAAGATGCTTTCAACCCTTATTCAGAACTGTTTCTTTCTATCATCATCCTGCTGCTGCTCTTTTATTTTTTAATAATCGGTAACGGGCCGCTATCAGTAAAAGTGCCGCCCGAAGAGCATTTGAAGGAACATGAAGATTATATCAGGAAGGTAAAAGGAGATCAATAAGCATTGAAGCTGAAATTACATTAACCAACAGACCAGTCTGGTACCTGGCCCGGAAATTAATTTGCCATACAGTTCCTGATAATAAAAATCAATAACAGTTTATTGGTAAATACCGTTAGTTTATATAAGTTTATATCTAAATAAAAATATAACCATGAACAAACTAACACTGTGTGTTATGCTGCTGTTTATTGCAGTTTGTGTATCGGCACAACCAAGACTTCCCGAACATTATTTCTGGAAAAAACTAAACAACGGGCTTGAAATAGTGGTGATCGAAAACCACAAAGTACCGCTGGCCACCATTGAAATTGCTGTACGCAACGGTGCCTACACCGAAGGCCCCGAATACAGCGGCCTGAGCCATTTATTTGAACACATGTTCTTCAAAGCCAACAGGGATTACCCTGACCAGGAAAAATTTTTAAAGCGAACCCAGGAGTTAGGCGCCATCTGGAACGGAACTACCGGCGATGAACGGGTAAACTATTTTTTCACTTTTGATAAAGACAGCCTGGATGCCGGTTTGAATTTTATGAACAGCGCCATCCGCTTCCCTATTTACAGAACCGAAGATATGCAGAAGGAAAGGCCCGTTGTTGATGGTGAATTTCAACGCGGAGAAAGTGACCCTGGCTTCCAGATCTGGTATGAATGCCAGAAAAAATTATGGGGCGACCTGGTTACCCGTAAAAACCCCATTGGCGACCACAATGTGATCAATACTGCCACCCCTGAAAAGATGATGGTCATTAAAGGGAAGTACTACCACCCCAATAATTCACTGCTGGTAATTTGTGGCGACGTAAAACCGGAGGAAGCTTTTGCCAAAGCCGAAAAGATATTCGGAAGCTGGGAACACAGCGGCTTTGACCCTCATCAGAAATATCCCATACCTGAGTTTAAGCCACTACAATCAACTCAGTATTTTGTAAAAGAATCTTCCATTGCCCAAACACCTTATATGCTTTTTTTCTGGCAGGGACCTGATACAAGAAATGATTCCGCATCAACCATTGCAGCTGATGTGTTCAATACTATACTCGGTTTAAATGCTTCCAAATGGCAGCAGGCACTGGTAGACAAAGGCCTTGCCACTTATGCAGGAGTAAGTTACCAGACAGAAAAATATGTAGGGCCGGTAAATATATACCTGCTGCCCAATCCGCTTAAACTAAAAGAGTGTTATGAAGAAGTGATGAGGCAGATCAAAATGTGGAACGACAATGATTATTATACCGACGAACAGTTGGCTACTGCTAAAAAGATATTGCAGCGTAATTTTATCCGCCAGACAGAGAAGCCTTCTTCTTTAGCCAGTCAGCTTACGTACAACTGGTGCAGCGCTTCTTATGAATTTTATACCGACCTTATAGACAACTACAGCAAAATAAGCCGGGCCGATATAAAGAATTACCTGGATAAATACATTGTGAACAAGAACTATGTTGCAGGTACCATTATCAATGCCGAAATGAGCAAGTCAACCGGTATTTCCACATTTTTCAAACCATCCAATTAATTGTAAATTACTTCAGATATGCAAAAGATCTTTTTAACAATAAGAAAATTGCTGCCCGCATTGCTTATTATAGTATGCTGCAGTAAAGCCATTGCCCAGAAAGGAGAAGCTTATGAAATGAATGTAAGCGGTGTAAAAGTAATCGTGCAGCCCAGCGGTAACCAGATACTGGAAATACAAACGATCATTAAAGGAGGTGTACAGAATTACGGTTTCGACAAGCAGGGCATAGAAAGCCTGGCTATGAGTGCACTTACAGAATGCGGCACAAAAAAAGATGATAAAAACAGTTTTAAAAACAAGCTGGATAATGTAAGTGCACAGGTATATGCCAATGCCGGTAAGAATTACAGTACGATCAGCATGAACTGTATCGGGTCTGACTTTAATACCGTATGGCCTTTGTATGCCGATGCTATTACCATTCCGCTTTTTGATGAAAAAGAATTTAACCGCATTAAGCAGGATGCCATTAACGGGTTAAGGTCACAGGAATCGCAACCGGATTTTTCCATTAGTAATATGGCCAACCAGATGGCATTTGCCGGAAAGGATAATGCCAAGCGCCCCGAAGGCACTGTTGCTACATTGACCAAACTTACTGCAGCCGAAACAAAGGCTTACTATAGTTCTATATGTACCAAAAGCAGGATGCTGATCGTTGTTGTGGGCGAAATTGATAAGGCAGACCTGGAACAGAAAATTGCAACCATGCTTGCACAGGTGCCCCAGGGAAAACCTTTTATACTAAAAAAAGAAACGATCAGTCCGGTACAAAACAGTTTTAAAGCCGAGAAAAAAGAGCTTGCCACCAATTATATTGAAGGTATAACCGGTGCCCCGGCTCCCGGTACTCCCGATTTTAATGCATTTAACCTGGCCATGCGCATTTTTTCTCAACGGCATTTCCTGGAGGTAAGGACAAAGAATGGACTCTCCTATGCCCCGGGCAGCTGGTTTGATGGAAGTGCATCTCCCTCTGCACACATCAGCGTTTCAACAACCGACCCCAATAAATATATTGCTGTAGCAAAAGCATTGATCGAAAAAACAAAGAAAGAAGGTTTTACCGAAGATGAACTCCGGAATATAAAAACACAGTACCTGACCGGTTTCTTCTACCGCCAGGAAACCAATAATGCCCAGGCAAATTCTATTGCAGGAAATGAAGTGCTGCATAACAACTGGAAAAGAGCATTAACCATCAGCGATGATATGAAGAAAGTAACCTTAGAGCAGCTGAATGCAACATTCAACAAATATATCAGCAATATGGTATGGGCTTACCAGGGTAACCCTGCGCAGGCAAATCCGGCCCTCTTTACCGGAACTGTAAAACCAGACCTGCCCAGATCCAAAGTAACAACCAAGAAAAAAGGGTAAGAAAGTTATAGACTTGTAAAAATTAAAGCTTCCTGTTTTTGCAGGAAGCTTTAATTTTTTATTGAAGCCATGTTCTTATTCAAACACATAGTAAAGGCCCAGTACCACAATACAAACGGCCACTGAGGTCAATCCATAAAAAACAAAATCATACATACCCGGCAAAGCATGTGTGATGGTAAGCACACAACTTAAAAAACCAAGCAATGCTCCTGCAGCCATGCATAGAAACCCGGTTGTTTGTCTCCTGGCATTACGTATCTTCCGGATAGCTTTCAGGTATTCAGCTACATGCTCCGCTTTGATGCCCAATTTGGAAAGCTCCTGTTCGATGGATTCTGCTGCAGGTTTAGATGACAATACCTGCTGGCAGATCGTTTCATCAATCGTTATCATTTCAGCCATAGCAATCTGTTTTTAATATCTGTATATGGATACACTACCGGTAGCCACAGGTAAAATATAGATTTTTCAGCGGAATATCAAATCAATAAAATAAATTTTTGCTTGGTTGTATTCTTTATCAACACAACAATGACTTAGAATACATCTCTCATACAAATGGCCCGTACAAAACGGGCCATTCATATTTCAGGTCTATACTGTTATGGTTTGTTTTTATTGATTAGTGTAATAAATAACTGGTTCCCTGTATCGGCCGTACCGTATTATCAGGGCCTTTAACTTTTACGTTATCAAAAATGACCATGCTGCCGGGAGCACATCTGTCCATGAGGCTGCGTATTGGTTTCAGGCTGTTGCTGTTAATATAACCTGACTCAACATTTTTAAAATTGGTACCCGAAAAATATACCGTGGCACTTACCACATCAAAGTGCACATCAAAATCAAAATCCTTTAATTCTGCCCGGCAAAAATCCTGTTTCCTGAAGATTACTGCCTGCATTTTTTCATTTTCGGGAGATGGCTGGGAACAGATATTGAACCCTTCCTTTTCATTATCAATTAACTTAGAAGACTCAACGGGTTTACTGGTTGTGTTTCTTACAAAAGCCAGCTGGCTGTTTACGGGCATCATCCCCATGATCAACAGGGAAGCAACAATTATTTGTTTCATAGTTTTTAGTTTTACGGGAGTGAATGATCCCTTAAAGCTAATGTTTCAAACGTGAAAGATTTGTTAGAATTGAATATCATTATACCCTGTTTATCATCACTTTTAACTGTTCAGCAATTGAATCATTTACCGGCAGTTTTTCCCTGAGTATGGTGTTTTAGATCACCTGTTAAGTCAGGGACCTATTAACAATCTTCAAAATGATAATACCCGGATAAACTATATTAATTACAATTTGTTGTAAATTTATCATTGGTAAATACAACACATGAAACTACTTCTACCTTATTTGTCATTTTTTACAGCTGTCGTTTTTTTCACTTCCTGCCAGAAGGAATTAAATTTTGATGCAGTACCTGCAGGTAATGGCCAGGCTACAGGCACCTTAAAATCTACTGCCGGCACCTGTTTGCCAAGTACAGTGAATGGTACTTTCACCAAAGATTCTGTTTTAAAAACATCCAACTTCATACAGGTTAACGCAGATATTACAGCTACAGGTACCTACGTGATCAAAAGCGATACGGTTGCAAGTTTTTATTTTACCGGCACCGGCTCAGTAACCAGTACCGGCATTAATGTGATAAACCTGGCAGGTAACGGCACTCCCACTTCTACAGGTGTAAAAACTTTTACTGTAACATTTGGAACAAGTGTTTGTAAGATAGATGTAAATGTTGTTGCAGGTACAGCACCCAATGCAGTGTATACTTTCACCTGCGCAAGTACCACTTTTGGCAGTGGTGTTTATACAGCTGGTACTGCAGTTGGTGCACAACATACCGTAACACTTAATGTGGTGGTTACCACGCCGGGCCCCTGGTCTGTTACAGTTCCTTCAGTCAATGGGATTTCCTATTCAGGTTCCGGCACATTTACTACAGCAGGTAATGCCCAAATTACGTTAACTGCCAGCGGTACTCCTGCAGTTGCCAGTCCTCCGGCATACAATTACGCTGTTAACGGGCCTACATCAAGTTGTACCTTTTCAATTACCGTTGCTGCTGCCCCGGCTGCAGCCAATTTAGATTATGTACCGCAGACATCTTTTAGTAACTGGAGTGCCAAACTGGTTGGAGGAACCCCGGCCGATACCACCTATGTACAGGTAAGTGCCAACTCTAGAACATTTGGAAGTAACAGTTATAAGATCTTTGAAGTGAAGAACCTGGG
>JBJTMN010000570.1:0-4863 GCA_046070545.1 Ferruginibacter sp. | reverse complement strand
AAACCGGGCAGGTACCAGTGCTTGCTTTTATTGAGGATAAAAGCAATAGGTAGGCTGGTCATTATTTTTCGCTCTAATCTGGTCATGTGAATGGATATGCAATATAGTAATTAAACATATCAGCTGTATTGTAACAATAATAGCCCTTTGCTTACTTAATGTTTACGCTGTCTAAAAAGTGCTGGTATTTTTTAGCATTGATCATATGCTCCTCGTCTGAACCTGTAAAGTTTGACAGTCCTGACCAATCAGGTCTTGCTACAAAATAAATGTAATCGGTCCGGGGGGCATTTAAAACAGCATCTATGGTTTTTGTGGAAGGTGTACAGATAGGGCCCGGGGGCAGGCCGGTATGCTGATAGGTATTGAACGGCGAATCGTAGGTAAGGTGTTTCAGCAATATGCGCTTCAAACCAAAATTCTTCATGGCAAATTTAACCGTAGGGTCGGCTTGTAGTTTCATGCCTTTGTTCATGCGGTTCATATACACACTGGCGATCCTGCCCTTATCTTCTTCCTTGTTCGTTTCTTCCTCAACAATACTTGCCATGCTGTAAACCTGTTCAGGTGTAAGGTTCAAAGCTTTGGCTTTTGCCATTCTTTCTGCATTCCAGAATTTTTCTTTTTCGTTGTATAGTTTATCAATGATCTTTTTTGCAGATGAGTTCCACAACAGGCTGTACGTGTTTGGGATCACGATCGTCATCAATGTATTGTTATCAACATTGTATTTTTTTAAAGTCTCAGCATCATCCAATATATTCATCACGCTGGCCGAATCGCATTCAAAATTAGCTGCGATTTTTTGTGCCAGGTCTTCCTTTAATCTTAATTTATTAATGATGAGGTTTACGGGCGCCTGGTTGCCTGAGCGTAACATGCGGAGTAAATTAAAAATACTGGTTCCGTTCTTTACCTGGTAACGCCCGGCTTTAACCAGTTTCGGATAGTTTAGCTGTTTTGATAACAGGTCGAAGAAAGTAGTATTGTGTATGATCTTTTCATCAATAAGTGATTGCCTTATGTCGCTGTAAGAGGATCCGGTCTTAATATAAAAATATTTGCTTTCTGGAGCAGATACTGTTGGGCCGAATACCTGCCAGGCAGCATAGCCACCCACCAGCAATACGATCAATAATATACTGTATATCAGTTTTTTCTTCATGTGCGGCAAAGTAAATAAAAAACCCCGTCTGCAAGTGACGGGGTTTTACAATTTTTTTATAAATATTATTTTTTACCAGCGCCTGTATCCACTCCTGCCGGAGTAGCAGCAGGTGCAGTTGTAGTTGAAGCCGGCATTTTAGGGCTTACATTTTCCATGATGGCTTTATCTGAACCCGCAGCTGTGCCTTTTTTAGGCATGAATACCGGGGAAAGGATGCACAGGATAGCTACAATAGCAGCAAACAACCAGGTACCTTTTTCCAATACATCTGTTGTTTGTTTTACACCCATGATCTGGTTGCCGAAACCGCCGAAACTGCTTGATAAACCGCCACCTTTGGGGTTCTGAACCAATACGATCAATCCAAGTACTACAGAAGCAATGATTACTAAAATTCCAAATAAAATCAACATATTATAATCCTTTTAAGTTTTCTAATTTGGCTGCAAAGTAAGTGCTTTTGGCAGGATTGAGCAAACTTAATTTTTGGTATACTTCGGCTGCCTTGCCTGTTTTGCCCTGCCGGGCAAATACTTCGGCCATTGCTTCGGTCAAAACCTCCGTTTCAGTATTGCTGTTTTCGGCCAATGCCTGCACATTGGTATCAGTCTTTACCGGGTTTTCGGCTTCATTTTCTATGTGTACCTTCTTCATGGTTTTAAGCCATTCAGTAAAGCTTTTGAGCTGTTTTCCCAGTTTATCGGCCGTTTGTACTTCTTCCGATAATTTGATGCCCTGTGAGGCAAAATAATCCACCATGTGCATGGGCTCAAAAAGCATGGCTTCACTCAGATCAGCCTTTTCTGCAGGCATTTTCAGTTCAATATGCATTGGTTCGATCTCTTTTTCCTGCCGGAAGCTGCCAGGATCTGGTGTTTCAGTATTATCCGGTAAGTCATCCACTTCGTCCTTTTCGGGCTCCAGGGGTTTATCCGGGGCTGCTGCTGAAAGGGTATTCGTGTCATGGTCGGTTACAGAACCGGTTTGTTGTAGTTGAAAATGCAGCCAATGCGGATTGTTGAACAGGATATTTGCTTTTACTGCCTGCTTTTCAAATGCTGCAGCATCGTCCTGTAATTTTTCCAGCAAAAAGAACTGGGCCGGCGAAAAATAGGGGTGCCTGCCGGTAATTTCTTTCAGCAATTCAGTATTGCCTGTATCAGTAAAGTTCCTGCTGAAAATTGATTCAAAAATGGCCTGTTTATGCTGCATGCTGCAAATCTATAATTACCAATTGGAAAAAATCTTATTAAAAATGGCTTCGGTCAGATTTTTTGCTATTTCATCACCCTTGGCCTGTTCTACCTGGCTCAGGCTCAGGTTGGCATCAAAGTCAACACTGTAAGTTACATCAGCTTCAAAATTCTTTTTTTCATCCAGTGTGTTCTTAAATATAAGGTGAAATGTAGCAGTTAAACGGTTCAGGCTGGTGTTATTGCCACTGATACCTGTTGTGCTGGTATAGTAACCCGACACATAGCCACTGATATCGTAATGGGCATCATCCTCATTTGTTTGTCTGAGCCGGGTAGTACTAATGATCTTTTGCTTTAGTTTTTCGGTGATCTGCGGACTTAGTTGCGGGTTTTTGTATTCTGCTTTGTTCTCAAAATAATTTACACGAAAGGTCTTTACCTCGGTGGGCAAACCGCCGATGTCCTTAAAGCCGTATTTGCAGGTGGCAAAGCAACAGGTGGCAATAAGGAAAAGACCAAAGAACACAGGCCACAGACCAAGGTTCCGTCGCCCGTTGTCAATTTTATTCTTCAATATCATACTCTTTTAATTTACGGTACAAAGTACGTTCACTGATGCCCAGGTCGAGTGACGCATCTTTACGTTTGCCCTTGTGTTTCTTTAATGCTTTTATGATGAGTTCTTTTTCCTTATCAATGATACTTAATGATTCTTCCACATCTTCGTGATGATCGATGGCATCTGGATTATGTGGTAAAAAAACAGGTTTGGCAGCATTTACAACAGCTGCATTGTTATTCAGTTCTGTGAAAGCCTGCTCGCTGAATACCGGCGCATGCTGCGCAATGTTCGGGTTCTGCAAAAGATCGAAGAACATTTTCTTCAGTTCATTCACATCTTTTTTCATATCGAAGAAAAGCTTGTATAGGATTTCACGCTCGTTGGCAAACTCCGTCTGGCTTACCGAACCGGCACCACCTGCCAGTACCGGCAATCTTGAATAATTATGTTCGGGTAAAAAACGCTGCATAGTATTTGCGTTGATCACCTTGTCCTGGCTCAGCACTGATATCTGCTCTGCAATATTCTTCAATTCACGCACATTACCCGGCCAGGGATAGTTAATTAACACCTCTTTTGCCCCTTCATCCAGTTGCAGAGGTGTGCCTTTGTAACGGTCGGCAAAATCAGTTACAAACTTGCGGAACAGTAAATAAATATCTTCCTTACGGTCCCTCAATGCCGGAACCCTGATGGGCACAGTGTTTAAGCGATAGTACAGGTCTTCCCTGAAACGGTTTGTCTGCGTGTATTCTATCAGTTCCTTATTGGTAGCGGCAATTACACGTACATCGGTCTTTTGCACTTTACTGCTGCCCACACGTATGTATTCGCCTGCTTCCAGCACACGTAACAAACGGGCCTGTGTGCCCAGGGGTAATTCGCCTATCTCATCCAGGAAGATGGTACCGCCGTTCACCGTTTCAAAATAACCTTTGCGGCTGTCAACAGCGCCGGTAAAGGATCCTTTCTCGTGCCCGAATAACTCCGAGTCGATGGTGCCTTCGGGAATGGCACCGCAGTTAACGGCAATAAAAGGATTGTGTTTACGTGCACTTAATGCATGAATGATCTGAGAGAAAACTTCTTTACCAACGCCACTCTCGCCATTGATGAGTACACTCAGGTCGGTATTGGCAACCTGCACGGCAATATTCAATGCATGGTTAAGGCCTGGCGAGTTACCGATGATACCGAAACGGTTCTTTATTGTTTGTAATTCCATTTTACCACGAAGACACAAAGTTGCACTAAGTGTAGTTTATTGGTTAGTAATAACATTTCCTAAAAGCGTTCCTGCTGTGCAGGAAGAAATAAACACATGGGCATATTCCCCTACTTTCAAATTCCCCTTTTCAAATACCACTACTTTATTCTGGTCCGTTCTTCCATACAGATCGGTCTCACTTTTTTTGGATACACCTTCTATCAGTACTTTAAAGGTTTTGCCCACATCCCGCTGCATGCTTTGCAGGGAATGAACCCGGTGCAGGTCAATCATTTCCTGCAGCCTTCTTTTCTTTACATCGAGCGGTACATCGTCTTCAAACCTACGGGCAGCAAGGGTTCCGGGCCTTTCGCTGTAGAAGTACATATAGGCCAGGTCGTATTTACAGTATTCCATCAGGCTTAATGATTCCTGGTGGTCTTCTTCAGTTTCGGTACAAAACCCGGTGATCATATCGGTTGAGATACCGCAATCAGGTATCAATTCACGGATGCGGTTTACTTTGGCGATATACCACTCACGGCTATAGGTACGGTTCATCATCTGCAGCACACGGGTACTGCCGCTTTGAACAGGCAGGTGAATATAATTGCAGATATTGTCGTATTTTTTTATGGTAAACAAAACCTCGTCGGTAATGTCTTTCGGATGTGAAGTAGAGAAACGCACACGCAGCAGCGGAGAAATTTTCGCCACCATTTCCAAAAGG
>JBJTMN010000569.1:0-6594 GCA_046070545.1 Ferruginibacter sp. | reverse complement strand
AGTTTTGAGATGTTCATTCCGTTCTCTGCCATCAGGTTTGGAAAAAAACATGTACAGGACTGGGGACTGAACATCATGCGGAGAAGAAAAAAAACAGGACAGGATTTTTTCTGGCAACCGGTAGATCAGAACGTGAATGGTTTTTTAACCCAGGAGGGTACATTCACTGGCCTGGAAAATATCAAACCCCCGATGAGGCTGCAGTTGTCACCTTATTTTTCGGCTTATCAAAATCATGATGGTACAGCAACAAACAATAAAAATAAAACTACCATCAATGGTGGTATGGATGTGAAATATGGCCTTAACCAGGCTTTTACTTTAGATATGACGCTGATACCGGATTTTGGCCAGGTACAATCGGATAACCGTGTTTTAAACCTGACACCATTTGAACAGCGCTTTAGTGAAAACCGTGCTTTTTTTACAGAAGGTACCGAACTGTTCAATAAAGGAAATCTCTTTTACAGCAGGCGCATTGGCGTGGAGCCCAGTTACAGTAAATTCAACCCCCGATCAAATAATGATGAAGTAATTGAATATCCCGGGCAGGCTAAAATTTTAAATGCCACCAAGATCAGCGGCCGTACTCAAAAGGGTTTGGGTATAGGCGTTCTGAATGCCATCACCCAAAAACAATTTGCTACTTACAGAGACCCCTCAACCGAAGAGGAATACCGGGAAGAAAATATGGCGCTTACCAATTATAACATATTGGTTTTTGACCAGACATTGAAACACAACAGCAGTGTTTCGCTGGTAAATACCAATGTATGGCGCAGCGGCCATGATTATGATGCCAATGTTACATCGGGATTATTTGATTTTAATAATAAAAAGAACACCTGGAATATTGGCGGCAATGTCAGCTTCAGCAATATCATTGGAAGAGACAATAAAAATACTACCGGCTATGCCCACAGTATTTATTTTGGTAAGACCAGTGGCCGGTTTACATTTAATGTTTGGCAGGACCTGCTGAATGATAAGTATGATAAAAGTGATCTTGGTTATTTCACAAACAACAATACCATGGACCAGGGCTTCTGGGCAGGGTATAACTGGAACAAGCCCAAGGGCTGGTATAACCAGATAAGAATAAATGCAAACGGATGGTACAGCAGGCTGGTTTCACCTATTGATATATTAAGACGAAAGGAAATGATGTTCCAGGGAGCCGGTCTTAATCTTAACTTCAATGCACAAACCAAAAGACTTTGGTGGTTTGGTATGAACATCAACGGCGGACCGGGGGGGAATGATTTTTATGAACCCCGGTATTATGGCCGTGTTTTTCAGAATAAAGGAAGGATCAATGCAAACCTTTGGTGGGAAAGTAACTCTGCCAAGAAATTATCCTGGGGAGGAAGTGTATATGCCGGCACGGGTGGCGTATTTCACCGCAAAAACCTTGACCTGAACTTATTTGGAAAGATCAGGTTCAGTAGTAAATTTTCTGTGGATGGTTCAACCTATACGAGCTTCAGTCATAACCAATCCGGCTGGGCTGCCAGGGTTGGTGATACTATTTATTTCTCCAGGAGAAATGTGAACAGCGTTGAAAATGTGGTGAACATCAAATACAATTTCACCAACAAAATGGGGCTTAGTTTACGGGCAAGGCATTACTGGAGCAAAGTAGATCCCAGGCAATTTTATGTACTGGATATGTATGGAAAACTGCAAACGCCAGCCAATCCTTTCACAGGTAATGTAAGGCAAAACTATAATTATTTAAGTGTGGATATGGTGTATAACTGGCAGTTTGCACAGGGAAGTTTCTTTAGTATTGTATGGAAGGATATAGGCGAAAGCTTTAACCGTGAGTTTGAAAAGAATTACACCAAAAACCTGGGCAACACCATCAGCGGAAACCAGTTCAACAGCCTTTCGGTAAGGGTCATCTATTTCCTCGATTATCTTACTGTTAAGCAAAAGCTTAAAAAGCATAATAGTTAAAATAAAAAACCTCCCTTTTACCGGGAGGTTTTTTTATATCAGGATTTATTATTTCCGATGATGAATGCGGCCATAGCCAGTCCGGCATCTTTTAATAACATGGCAGGATTACCATCCATCGCTGGTTTCAGGTGTAGTGTAAAAACAAATATCAATAACATAAAAGCCAGTAAATAACAGGCCATGGTTTTAAATTTATTGATGATGATGGCCAATGCTGCAGCTATTAAAGCGGCGCCTGTTATATAGATCCAGATCTTGCCATCTCCAGGCATAAAATCAGGAATCATGCCGCTCATAACATCGGCATTCATAAAATGCAGCACGCCAAAATAGCCCATGGTTGCTGCATATAAAATTTCGGCAAGTCTTGTTGGGAAGAATGATTTCATGATAATTGGTTTTAATTAATGACGAAAAAGTAGGCAATAAATTTCAATATTGCAATACCTCTGCCTCGTTTAATTAACCAATTCTCAAACTTATTCTGCTTTTTCCGGCCTCATCATCGGGAAGAAAAGCACATCCTGTATTGAATGCTGGTTGGTAAGCAGCATAGCGATCCGGTCGATACCAAAACCAATGCCACTGGTTGGCGGCATTCCATATTCCAGTGCTCGTAAAAAATCATGATCGATGAACATGGCTTCATCATCGCCACGTTCCATCAGCTTAACCTGCTCTTCAAAACGTTCACGCTGTTCAATGGGGTCGTTCAGCTCACTGTAAGCATTGGCAATTTCCTTACCATTGCACATCAGCTCAAAACGCTCTACCAGTCCGGGTTTGCTGCGGTGCTTTTTAGTAAGCGGGCTCATTTCTACCGGGTAATCGGTAATAAAAGTGGGCTGTATATAATTGCCTTCGCATTTGCTGCCGAATATCTCATCTATCAGTTTTCCCTTACCCCATTTTTCATCGGCATGAATATGCAATTGCCTGCAAACATCCCTGATGCCGGCTTCATCCATTTCGCTGATATCGAAACCTGTATGTTCTTTAATGGCATCATACATGGTTATCCTTTTGTATGGTGCTTTAAAATCTATCTCTTTATCGCCTACCATTACTTTGGTAGATCCGTTGGTAGCTGTTGCTGCTTTTTCAAGCATTTGTTCAGTGGTATCCATCATCCACTCGTAATCTTTATAGGCAACATAAAATTCAAGCACGGTAAACTCAGGGTTATGTGTGCGGTCCATGCCTTCATTACGGAAATTGCGGCTGAACTCATACACCCATTCAAAACCACCCACGATCAGTCTTTTTAAATACAACTCGTTTGCAATGCGCATGTACATGGGTACATCCAGTGCATTGTGATGTGTGGTGAACGGCCTTGCAGCTGCGCCACCCGGAATGCTTTGCAGTACCGGCGTATCTACTTCCAACGCTCCTCGTTCATTTAAAAACTCACGAATGGCATTTACCATTTTAGTACGCTTGATAAAAGTTTCTTTAACGCCGGGATTTACAATCAGATCGGCATAACGTTGCCTGTACCGGAATTCCGGATCAGTTACTTCATCAAATGCTTCGCCGTCTTTTTCTTTAACTACCGGCAACGGACGCAATGATTTGGTAAGAATAGAAAACTCTTTTACGTGTATAGAAGTTTCACCCGTTTTGGTGGTGAACACATATCCTTTGATGCCAATAATATCTCCAATATCAACCAGTTTTTTCCAAACGGTCTGGTACATACTTTTATCCTCACCCGGGCAAATATCATCCTGCTTGATGTAAAACTGAATTTTACCAACCGCATCCTGCAGCACGGCAAAATTGGCCTTGCCCATATCCCGTAGACTCATGATACGGCCTGCAATACATACGTCTGCAAACTGATCTTTATTTTCTTCTCCCTTATAGTTCTCTTTTATATAAACCGAAGTGCTATTTACGGGATACAGTGCTGCCGGGTAGGCATCGATTCCCATACTGTTCAATTCTGTTAATTTCTCCCTGCGGATGATCTCCTGCTCTGATAAATGTTGTGTACTCATAAGTTTAGTCACTAGTCATTAGTCATTAGTTAAGAGCAGGGGTTCTGCTAAAAGCTAATCACTAATGGTTAACAGCTTTTTAATTTAGCTGCAAATATACCGCATACAGCTGATTTGTCCATTTACGGTTTCTGGCACTGCAATTGCCATATACTTGCATATATTTATTAATCAAAAGAGTGATCATGAAAACATTTTTTATTGCAGTTATATTTTCAAGCCTGTTTTACGGTTGTGATGTTATAAAACAATTACCACAAGCAACCGGCGTTACCGAAGCTGAGGCCGGAGAAGGTATTAAAGAAGCACTAAGCCAGGGTTTGGCTGGTGCAGTATTGAGGTTAAATAAAGAAGATGGATTCTTTAAAGATGCTTTTTATAAGATATTGATCCCTGAAGATGCCCGTAAAGTGGAAAATACATTAAGGGATATAGGCCTGGGCAATATGGTTGACAAAGCCATTTTACAGATAAACCGTGGCGCCGAAGACGCCGCCGGATATGCAAAGCCCATTTTTGTAAATGCCATTAAAAGCATGACCATACAGGATGCCATTGGTTTGGTAAGAAACGGAGATACCAGTGCTACTCATTTTTTCAGGGAAAAAACAACGGCGCAGCTGGTTGCAGCTTTTACACCTGTCATTAAAGCATCGCTTGATAAAGTGAACGCTACCAAATATTATGGCGATATGGTGAACAAATACAACAGTATTCCGCTGGTAAAAAAGATAAACCCCGACCTGACCGGATATGTAACCATGAAAGCAACCAATGCTTTATTTGACCTGGTGGCACAGGAAGAAAAAAATATACGGCATAATTTTGCAGCAAGAACAACCGACCTGCTGAAGAAGGTCTTTGGCCAATTCGGGTTCTAATAATCAGCCAACAGTACCTGCCATGCATCATTAACCTTGCCTGCATCCAGCAGTTCTTTAGCATAGCAGTGCAGTTCCTTATCCATCTCATCGGGATTAAGTGAAAAATACTGGATGATATTTTTCAGCTTATCATCGTGAAATGCAGGGTCAACAAAAGGCATTTCATGCACATTGGCCAGCTGGCCTAAATTATTACCGGTAAGCACAGTGCTTTTGCGGATGCTTTCAGGCAAAGCATCCACACCAATACCAAGTTGTGTATTAGGTTTGGCAACTTTAAATAGATTGCTTTCGTCGATCTTTGCATACCAGTCGCCGCCCAGGCGGGCTACATGATGCATTTTGGTCTGATCGATCTTGTTATCTGCATCCAGGATGCTTTCATCTATATGCATGCAAAGCACTTGGCAAATCACCAGGTTACCGGCACCGCCTTCGTTGCCTAATGGTTTTACTTCCAAAACTTTGCATTCTAATTTTATCTTGCTCTCCTTAACCATGGGAGGAGTAACAAGTGTTGCTTTCTCTTCGGTAAAACCAGCTTTTACAAATTCGTTCATGCCTTTTGGGAACTCACAACTGGCGAGCGACATTTGCTGTACCATATCATAATCAACCAGGTTGATGACAACCTCTTGCACTTCCAGCACATTTTCCAGGCTATGTTTTGTAGTGTTATCCCTTACTCTTCTTGCCGGGGAAAAAATTACCACAGGTGGATTAGATGAGAATAGATTAAAAAAACTGAATGGACTCAGGTTTACATTTCCTGCTTTATCAATAGTAGATGCAAAACAGATGGGCCTGGGTGCAATGGCGTGCTGCAGGTAGTTTTGTACATCAAAGGGTTTAATATCTTTTAAATTAATAATCATAATTTTTTATTTTACCGCTAAGGCGCAAAGACGCTAAGTTTAGAAATCATTTACAAAACGTTTTATTCCCTCTTTAATGAGAGGTACATGAAAATTTACTAAGAACCCTAATTTCTTTTGTGATAGCTTTAAATATGAAATTATTTGTGCAGTGTAAACAGGATGCATTACATCGCAACATTTAATTTCAATTACAATTTCCTGCTCAACGAGTATATCAATTGCATAATATTTACCGGTGTCATGCCCCTTGTAATATAATTTTACCTGAACCTGGTTTTGAACTGCTATTCCCTTTAGTTCAAATTCTTTAAGTAGCGCATATTCATAAGCTGACTCAAGCAGTCCTGGCCCAAGTTCATTGTGAACCTGAAAACAGGCATCAACAATCTGTTTTGCCAGCTCATTATATCTTTCTGTAAGCATCACTTTGCGCCTTAGCGTCTTTGCGGTTATAGTTTCTTCAACGCCAATATCGAAAAATCACTTTCATCCTTAACAATTGTATTGCTCAGTTTTCCAAGCTCTTCAATTTCCATTTCTACTACATCGCCTTCCTGTAACCACTGTGGTACAAAATCGGGGTTGTTTAATAAGCCAGTTCCATTTAATTCTAAAAAACAACCTGTACCAACAGTGCCACTACCAATTACATCGCCCGGCATCATATTTACACCATAACTGCAGCGTTCAATTATCTCGGCAAAGGTCCAGTCCATATCAGCCAGGTTACCTTCACTTACCTGTATACCATTCACCCGGCATTTCATGCCCAGGTTCCAGGCCTTACCGGTGTGGCCTTCTTTACAAGGCACTTCATACTGCTCCAGTTCATCTAAAGTAACCAGCATGGGGCCAATAACAGTAGCA
>JBJTMN010000568.1:0-3665 GCA_046070545.1 Ferruginibacter sp. | reverse complement strand
CATCGCTACAGCCCGGGGGTACATTATATAGGCAATATGGATAAGGGCCATAGCACCTGTAATTTATACGAGGGCCTGGGCATTGCGAACGAGCTGGTTTTTTTTAGAATGAACAAGGATGCCTATGAGCATTGCTGGATTGCAAACGAACGTATTGATATGCCTGCCGGCATAGAAAACCTTGAAAATTCTCTTTCTGCAAGATTTCCCAAAGAAAAGAAAGGCATCAAAAAATACCTGAAGCTGGTTAAACTGGTATCAAAAGAAATCTTCCTGATACCCAAGATGAAAGGCTTCTTGGATAATGTAACCATATTTTACCGTACCCGGCATTTGGGTAAATATGGCCTCTTTAGTTTAAAAAGAGTAATAGGCTGGCATATTAAAGACCCGCTGTTACAATCTGTGTTGAATATACAATGTGGCGATCATGGTTTGCCACCTTCCAAAGCCAGTTTTCCTTTTCATTGTGCCCTGATGGATCATTATTTTAACGGGGGCTTTTACCCGATGGGTGGTGGTGCGGCCATTGTAAAAGCCATGACCAATGCCATCAAAAAGCACGGAGGCCAGGTTAAAACCGGCCAGGCCGTTAAAAAAATACTGACAGCAGAAACCGGGAACCAACCGAAAGGGCCACGCTTACAAGCTGTTGGGGTTGAGCTGGAAAACGGAGAGATCATCAGGGCAAAACATATTATATCCAATGCCGACCCGGCTGCAACTTATAAAATGGTAGGGCATGAGAACCTGAGCGCCAAACTGCTGAAAAAGCTGGAAGCTACCCGTTACTCTGTAACATCGCTTATGTTCTTTATTTCGGTTGATATGGATGTACGGGAAGCGGGGCTTGATTCGGGCAATATCTGGTATATGCCTGGTAATGATATGGATAAGGTATACGAAGGGCTTACAAAGATGTCAATACTGGAAACAGATGAGTTTGATTCGCTGTTCATCAGCTGCTCCTCATTGAAGGACCCATTAAGCTTTAACGGCAGACACCACACTATTGAGGTAGTCACTTTTATCGACTATGATTCTTTTAAAAATCTTTATCCCGATGGTTCTGATATCAACGAAATATATGTAAAAATAAAAGACAGGCTCTGCGAAAAACTGAAGAATACCTTTAAGCGGATATTGCCTGAAGTATATAAAAATATTGTGCATATAGAAGCCGGTACCCCCATTACCAACGAACATTATGTAAAATCCACCAAGGGTAATGTATATGGTACCGAAAAAGGATTCATGCAGACCGGCCCTTTCTCTTACAAAGCAAAAACCGAAATTGAAAACCTGTATATGTGTGGCGCCAGCATTGTAAGTCACGGTGTAGCCGGAGCCAGTTATTCAGGAGTAAAAACAGCAGCAGAAGTGCTGGGCTGCAGTGAAGCTGACCTTATACAAAAAGATGAAAACCAGCACCTGCGTATTTACGATGCAGAGGACAGCAGCCAGTGGCCCGACTGGATCCATCAGCGGATGGCGGATAAAAAAAAGCGCTATGAGAACAAGATGAGCAATGCGGTTTAAACAGTGTGCTTCTTATTGTTCTTAATGTTATAATTTTAGCCGATTTTTGCCCTAAATTTTACAAACAAATTGCTAATGACCGGTTCGCTGATGGAGAAGGCTGAAGTTTTGAAGGTCTGTGTTATAATTCCTACTTATAACAATTCAGCTACACTTGCCAAAGTAATAGAAGATGTAGCGCAATACAGCAGGCATATCATTGTAATAAACGACGGGTCTACTGATAATACTGTTGCAATCGTACAAGCATTTCCCGGAGTTCAGTTCATCAGCTATACGCCCAATGCGGGCAAAGGCTGGGCACTGCGTACAGCTTTTAAATACGCTGTTGAAAAGGGATATAAATATGCAATTACCATTGATTCTGACGGGCAACACTTTGCCAAAGACCTGCCTGCATTTATAAGCATGCTTTAACCATAACCCAATACTTTAATCATCGGTGCCGGGAATATGGGCCAGGCATCGGTGCCGGGTGGCAGCAGCTTTGGTAATAAGTTCTCCAATTTCTGGTTTAAGGTAGAAACGGGTATTACCAGTCCTGATACACAATCAGGCTATCGCCTGTACCCACTGGAGCCCTTAAAGAAAATGCGCTTCGTTACCCGCAAATACGAATTTGAAATTGAAGTGCTGGTGCGGTTAGCCTGGAAGGGCGTTAAAGTAGTTTCCGTTCCGGTTACGGTTTATTACGCACCAAAAGAAGAGCGCATTTCACATTTCAGGCCTTTCAAAGATTTTTTCCGCATCAGTGTTTTAAATACGGTGCTGGTGCTTATCACTTTGCTTTATATAAAGCCACGGGATGTTATCAGAACGGTCTTCAGTCCCAAAAAAATGAAGAAAGTGCTGGATGAACATTTGTTCAATCCGCATCATACGCCGCAGTTAAAAGCCATGTCGGTTGCTGTTGGTATATTTATGGGCATTGTTCCCATCTGGGGTTTTCAGCTGGCGGTAGCTATTTTCCTGGCTATTTTATTTAAGCTGAACAAACCCATCGTTATCATTGCTGCCAATATCAGCATACCTCCCATGATCCCGCTGATCATTTTTTTAAGTTATAAGATGGGCGCCTTATGGATGGGTAGTCATGCCATGCAGATCGATTTCAACAATGCCATCACAATAGATTCTATCAAGCATAATCTAATACAATATATTTACGGAAGCATAACCCTGGCAGTTGTTGCAGCAATTGTATTTGGCCTGCTCACGTTTGTTTTTTTAAAATGGTTTGGTAAAAAGCAGGTTATTTCAAAGGCCGGATAGTGTATGGAAACAATATTACTTAACATCTACAATTTTTATACAAAGCGCCGGCCTGCTTTATATATTACGTTTGCTGCATTACTGCTCATCGCCGGCTTCTTTGCCTGGCAGGTAAAGTTTGAAGAAGATATTTCCAAGATATTACCGAAGGATAAAAAGGTAGAAAAACTGAACGAGGTCTTTCAGAACTCCAAATTCATGGATAAGCTGGCTGTTACGGTGTCGTTAAAAGATACCAGCGCTTCCGAACCAGACAGCCTGGTTGCTTATGCTGATACATTGGTTCAAAATATTCAACAACGGCTTTTTTCCTTCATTGCAAAAATAAATTACAAGGTTGATGACGAGCTGGCATTGCAGTTGTTTGGGACAGTAAGTGAACACCTGCCCGTTTACCTCAATGAAAAAGATTATGCAGCGATTGATTCGCTTATAAAACCAGAAACGGTAAAACAAACACTGGAGCAGGATCTTCGTACCCTTACATCGCCGGCCGGTTTTGCATTAAAGAGCATGATCAGCAAGGATCCGGTGGGCATCAGTTTCCTGGGATTAAAGAAACTGCAGCAACTGCAGTACGATGAGAATTTTGAACTGTATGATAATTATATTGTTACCAAGGACAGAAAGCACCTGTTGCTTTTTATCACGCCCAAATTCCCACCCAATAACACGGGTAAAAACGCATTGCTATTGAAAGGGCTTGATAGTTTGATTGATAACAACCAGAGCTCTGTAACCGCAACTTATTTTGGTGCAACAGCCGTTTCTGTTGGCAATGCATTGCAATTGAGAAAGGATACCATGCTTACGCAGGGTGTTACTGTTTTGTTTATCGTTGTTTTTTTAGGATT
>JBJTMN010000567.1:0-4078 GCA_046070545.1 Ferruginibacter sp. | reverse complement strand
ATATTTCGGGGCCAATGCCGTCGCCTTCAATAAATGGGATGATAGGTTGGTTTGGTACGTTTAGTTTACCAGCTGCACCCATGGTTATTTTTTCTGCCATAATATTTTTTTGGAATTGCAAATTTACGAAAACAGGGTGGTAGTTTAAAGGAATAAAAAAGCTTTCTGTTTAATAAGAAAGCTTATAATTCAATTAGTAGGTATTCTATTATTGATCTCTTCTTACCCTAAAATTACAAGTAACATTATAATTATTATATGCAGGAGGTTGCCCTACAAAGACCAATGAAAAATTGCCGGCCAGGTATTCACCAACTGCAGAAGGGTATTCAGTGATATTGACCGTTCGGGGTGATACTATTGAAGAAGTGGGATCACTGCTGAATTGGGGTACCAAAAATCCTTGCAAAGTCATTGTGGGGTAATTTCCACCGGTTACGAGAAGACTGACAGTATCCGGTACAGATGGTCTGAAACCAAATGTAAAAAACATGATCTGGTTATCCAGGATACACGTAAAATTGTCCTGGGGTACGGTATAACTATATGGAGTTCCATTGATAGTATAATCAATGAACTCTGTTGCGGTAGTAAACGGATGAAATGTTGTATCATCAGGATTCTTTTCGCAGGAAACCATGCCTGTTGCAACTACTATGAGAAAAGCTGTTAGTTTTAAAAATAGCTTTGTACGTTTAATTGTGTTCATAGAGATGTATTAAGGATATCTATACAGGCAAGATGTATTTGTAAAAAGCTGCATGGGAAAATCTGTTCTGAAAACAATTACTAAACAGTTTTAAAATTAAAACTGCAATTCAACCAACCCTTATCAATAACCACATCCGGGTATTTTTTATAAAAATTGATGGCTGGTTCATTCCAGTCTAACACCTGCCAAACCATACCGCTGTATTTGTTGGCTTTACATTCTTCAAGTAATGTATCAAATAATAATTTGCCCATTCCTTGGCCACGCATTTTTTCTGATACCAGAAAATCTTCCAGGTACAGGCGTTGGCCCTTCCAGGTGCTGTAACGGATATAGCAAAGTGCAAAACCTTCTACATTACCTTCAAATTCGGCTACCCAGGCAAACCACACGGGGTTTTCACCAAATCCGCTATCTGCAAAATGATCAAAGGTTACTGTAACAGCATCCGGTTCTTTTTCGTACACAGCCAGCTCATGGATCAGTTCCATCATGCGGGCACAATCTTCCTTAACTGCTTTTCTTATTATAATTGACATGGGTTAAAATTTTATTACCGAAAATACAACTGTAAGCTGAAGTGTGATGGCAATGGCCAGGCAGCATATCCAGCCCCAGAACCATTTTTTTGGTAAACCAAGTTTCAGCACATTTAAAAAATATAAGGCAATCATTACCACGACAGCTGTTAATAATGAGCCAACAAAAAATGTAGCACCATATACATCACTTACTGCAGCAGCAATGGCATAAGGCAATAAAATAACAGAACCCACCAGGCAGGTGGCTCCCATGTTCTTCAGGAAGTCCCATTTTTTTTCTGCCATGAAAAAATACGCAGCAATAATTTGCAGGCCCCATTTGGCACCTGCAATTCCGGTTGATAATAATTTTTGTTGCAGACTTTCATACAATGGGCATACATCCACAAACCACCAGGTAATGGCGGTTGATAAAAAAAAGTAGAGCAGGGCCAGGTAAATTTTTCTTGAATTGTTCATGTTATTGCAGTGCTTTTCCAAGGTCCAGCATAATATCCTGTACATTTTCAATGCCCACACTCATGCGTATCAGTCCATCGGTAATGCCATACTGCTCCCGCTTTTCTTTAGGTACGCTATAGTGTGTCATGCTGGCCGGGTGAGAGATCAATGTGTCGCAGGTGCCCAGCGACACAGCCCGGATACACATTTGTAGTTTATCAATAAAAAGCTTAGCTGCTTCCAGTCCGTCCTTCATTTCAAAGCTCAGCATGGCACCGGGATGCCGCATTTGTTTTGTTGCGGTATTAAAATCAGGATGCGATGGAAGCCCCAGGTAATTCACTTTGCTTACAGCCGGATGCTGGTCCAGGAATGCTGCAACTTCCATGGCATTATGGCAATGGCGCTCCATGCGTACTTCCAGTGTTTTCATACCCTGTGTTAATAGAAAAGCGTCAAAGGCATTACTGTTGCCACCCAGCAGGCGATGTACTTTGGTGATATGGCCATTCATGAGATCAATATCTTTACCCAGTAAAATACCACCAATTGCAGTACCATGGCCATTTAAAAATTTAGTGGTGCTGTGCATAACAAAATCAACACCATATTGAAAGGGCTGTTGTAAAAAAGGTGTTGCAAAAGTGTTATCTACTGCAACGATCAGGTTTTTACTTTTTGCCAATTTAGTCAGTTCGTCAATGTCAACACATTGTATGGTTGGGTTAGCGGGTGTTTCCAGGTACAGCATTTTTATATTGCTATCAGCCCGCAATGCCTCAGCAGCTTTGTTTAAATCCCGCAGGTCGGTAATGATAACTTCGATGCCTAATGATGGCAGCACTTTTTCAAGCAGTTCCTGTGTACCTCCGTATAGAGAGTAATGGGACAGGATTTTATCCCCGGCTTTCAGCGTGCCGATCATTAAAGTGCTTATAGCTGCCATACCACTGGCATGCAAAATGGCTTTTAGTTTAAGTGGATCTCCTGTCTCATCAGTAATACCAAAACTTTCAAGTGCTGCGATTTTTTCCTCAGCTTCGGTGATGGTAGGGTTGCCCCATCGGCTGTAGATATATCCTTTTTCTTCGCCGCTGAAACGCCGCATACCTTGTTCTGCTTCATCAAACACATAAGTACTGCTGGCATAAATGGGAGTAAGGTGGGCGTAATTGGGATCCTGTTCTCCACCACCATGGATGGCAACTGAACTGAAACCGCTGTAAGGAAAATTTTTATCGGACATGTATTTTAATTGATAATGGTGTAATGAATAATTGATAATTTTACCTGCGTCTTGCAGCTTAAACCTGCTTGCCGGAAGGCAGGATCAAAAGTACTGAAAACCATGAAGGAATTATTACAACAATATGCCGCTTATAATATCTGGGCAACCGGACTTTTGATCGACAGGATCAACAAAATGCCTGAAGGAACTACCGGGCAGGAAATAGTGAGTAGCTTTCCATCTATTTACAAAACGGTGCAACATATGTGGCTGGCCGAAGAGGTATGGTGGAAGCGTTTAAAACTTACTGAAAATATTGTTTTGGAAAGCGCTGCATTTAACGGAACCTTTATTGAAATGGCCAATGCCCTGGGCAGGCAAAGCCAGTTATTTAAAGACTGGATCGATCATGCTACAGAAAACCAGCTGGTGCATGTATTTGCTTTTGTACGCAATAAAGAACAGGTAAAAATGCCGGTTTACCAGATGCTGCATCATGTTTTTAACCATGCTACCTATCACCGGGGTCAACTGGTAACCATGCTCAATCAATTAGGAGCCGATAAAATACCGGGTACTGATTTTTCAACTTTTTGCAAAGGAAAATAACAGGTTGAGTTTACCTGTTGTCTGTGGTCCGTCTTCTTTTAGTTATGGTCTATCATGGTCATCTTTACACCATAACCCAGGCGGTAAGCGCCAACACCGGGCCTGGCCGGCTGGTATTCTATATGTAAGAAATTACGGTAAATCAATCCCAGCCCCTTGGCATAATTTTCTGAGCTGAAATTTATTTCGCTGTAAATAGTTGGATCAGCGGGGTTGTTAAGTACATCATCCCGTTGTGCCACATGCAAGGTACTGTCAAGGGTGTAAGTGCCGATCGTTTTGGTAACATTTACACTGTCGTAAGTATAATCCCAGTCATCCAGGTACTTAACATTGGAGTTCAAGGAATAGGTATCAATGTATGAATTTCCCTTCCAGGAAAAGCCTTCTTTTACAGGTCCTTTCAGTTTGATGAATCGCATATTGTTTTCAACAAATTCCATGGCAAATTCAGTAGGTATTGCCATAAAGGTATTATCAGGCGTCCAAGCATTAGCAGCAGTTTTACGTATGTAACGTATGATGCGGTACGCTGGTCTGCCCAGG
>JBJTMN010000566.1:0-2063 GCA_046070545.1 Ferruginibacter sp. | reverse complement strand
TTTATTTTTGGTAAGCAGCACATCGGCCACATCGCCGGGTACAGCACCCGATATAAAAATTACTTTGCCGTCAAGTTTGGCCAGCGCCTTTCCTTCGGCAGCATAGTCGGTAATTAACAGGTCTTCCAGTACTATTTTTTTATTTTTTTTACTCACGGCAGCAAAAATACCGCATTAATCATCAATATTGTTTTGTTAACGATTTGTAATTGTTAACAAAACAATATTGAGCATTAAAGCGGTATTTTTGCTGCCGTGAGTAAAAAAAATAAAAAAATAATACTGGAAGACCTTTTGGTTACAGATTATGCTGCTGAGGGTAAGGCCCTGGCCAAACTTGATGGCAAAGTGATCTTTATTTCCGGAGCTGTACCCGGTGATGTAGCCGATGTGCTGCTGGTGAAAAATAAAAAAGACTGGGCCGAGGGCAGGGTTTTAAAAATCAAGCAGTTTTCTGAAGAAAGGGTGCAGCCGTTTTGCAGGCATTTCGGGATCTGTGGCGGATGCAAATGGCAAATGTTGCCTTATGCAAAACAACTGCAGTACAAGCAACAGGAGGTAGAACAAAACCTGAGCCGGATCGGCAAGGTTGATCTGCCGGAAATCCTGCCCATTGCAGGTGCTGATGATACGGTGCATTACAGGAATAAACTGGAGTTTACATTCAGCAATAAACGATACTTAACTGATGATGAAATTGGGCAGACAGATATTACAGCCCAACAAAATGCCCTTGGCTTTCATGTGCCCCGCATTTTTGATAAAGTGATCAATATTGAGGAATGTTTTTTAATGGATGATGTAAATAACAGGATCAGGAATACCATCCGGCTTTTTGCACTGGAAAATGATTTTACCTTTTACGATATCAGGCAGCATACCGGATGGCTGCGCAATATCATCATACGCCTGTGTACAACCGGTGAGCTGATGGTGAACATTTGCCTGAATTATGATGAAGAGGCAGACCGGAAAAAACTCTTTGATCATCTTTTAAAACAGGTTCCTGAAATAACAACCCTGCTATATACAATCAACCCTAAATGGAACGACAGTATTTACGACCTAACACCGCAGGTTTATTTTGGTAAAGGATATGCAACAGAGCGTTTAGAAGATTTTGAATTCAAGATATCGCCCAAATCATTTTTTCAAACCAATACCAGGCAGGCCGAAAAACTGTATACAATAACCCGCGATTTTGCAGGCCTTACCGGAAATGAAACGGTATACGACCTGTATTGCGGTACCGGTAGCATCGGTATCTTCCTTAGCAAATATGCCAAAAAAATAATTGGGGTAGAGGTTATTGAGGATGCCATTGCCGATGCAAAAGAGAATGCAGCATTGAATAATATAAGCCATGCAGCATTTTTCGCAGGCGATGTAATTAAAATATGCAATGACGATTTTTTTGCACAGCATGGAAGGCCCGATGTGATCATTACTGATCCGCCAAGGGCCGGCATGCACGAAAAACTGGTGAATAAACTACTTGAAATGGCTGCTCCTAAAATTGTATACGTAAGTTGCAATACGGCCACACAGGCCCGGGACCTGGGCTTGCTAAGTGAAAAATATTCGATAGAAAAAATTCAGCCTGTTGATATGTTTCCGCACACACACCATATAGAATGTGTGGTACTGCTGAAACTGAAATAAACACTAATAAACTAAAATTATACCATGTCTTTTAATAACTACGGAAACAGGTTTCAAAGAACAACACCAGTGGTGTTGAACTTGATCATCATTAATGTATTGGTTTGGATAATTCAGTTGGTGTTGGATAAAAGCTCGGGCCTTACCGATAAAATCGCCCTCTTCCCATTCAACAGTGGTTTTTTTAAGCCCTATCAATTGGTTACTCACATGTTTGCTCATGCTTCTTACGACTTTGCGGGCAACATCGTTATTTTTCATATACTCTTAAATATGTATGCTCTCTGGATGTTTGGTACCGCACTGGAAAGAGTTTGGGGACCTAAACGATTTTTGATTTTTTATCTCGTATGCGGACTTGGAGCTGGTGTAGCACAAATGTTTTTATCAAATGATCCTGC
>JBJTMN010000565.1:0-4477 GCA_046070545.1 Ferruginibacter sp. | reverse complement strand
CGCAGACAAGCACAGTGTTAATGATTGACATCTCCCACTCCATGATCCTTTATGGCGAAGACCGCATAACTCCTGCTAAAAAGGTAGCGATGGCTTTGAGTGAATTGATCACTACCAAGTACCCGAAAGACACACTGGATATTGTGGTGTTTGGCAACGATGCCTGGCCCATAGAAATAAAAGATCTCCCCTATTTGCAGGTAGGGCCATACCATACCAACACCGTTGCCGGTTTGGAACTGGCCATGGATATTTTAAGAAGAAGGCGCAATCCCAACAAACAAATATTTATGATAACCGATGGAAAACCAACCTGCTTAAAAGTAGGCAAGCGTTATTATAAGAACAGCTGGGGAGTTGACAGAAAGATCTTAAACCGGTGTATGAGCCTGGCTACACAGTGTAAAAAATTAAAGATACCCATCACCACATTTATGATCGCCACTGATCCATATCTTCAAAAATTTGTGCAGGAATTTACTGAAACCAATAATGGCAAGGCTTTCTTCGCCGGGTTAGATAAATTGGGGTCGATTATATTTAAGGATTTCGAAAGTGGGAAACGAAAGACTGTTTATTGAGGTTTTGCCGGGAAGTCGGGAAGACGTAATCATTGAATTGAACTATGTATATTTTAACAGAGGTTGAAGAATTTCTTTGTAAAGAAATAGTTGACTGTGCTTATAAAGTGCATAGCAAACTGGGCCCGGGATTATTGGAGAAAATTTATGAAGCTTGTTTTTGTCATGAACTTAGTAAAAAGGAAATACCATATAAACGTCAGCTAAAACTACCCATAATATATGATGGACTTGTATTTGATGAAGGCCTTCAATTAGATGTACTGGTTGATGATAAGATCATCTGCGAATTCAAAGCAGTTGAAATTGTAAACCCTATATGGCAGGCTCAAATTATCAGTCATTTAACGCTTACAAAGCTCCACGTTGGTTTTATCTTAAATTTCAATGTGGCAATCATGAAAAACGGAGTCAGGAGATACTGTGTTGAATAACAGAAAACGTCTTACCGACTTACCGGCAAATAAAAAAATTATAAACTAAAAACGTCTTACCGACTTACCGGCAATGAAAAAAAACACAACACTAGGCGAACTAAAAAAGAGCGGCTACACCACAAAAAGCATCAAACAGGAAATAAGAGACAACCTTATTAAAAAACTTCAGGCAAAAGAAAATCCTTTTCCCGGTATTTTAGGCTACGAAGATTCGGTGATACCGGATACAGAAAGAGCCTTACTATCTCAACACAATATTTTGTTCTTAGGTTTACGCGGACAGGCCAAAACACGTATGGCGCGGCAGATGATCGATCTGCTGGATGATTATATTCCGGTTATTGCCGGCAGCGAGATCAATGATGATCCGCTGCAGCCCATATCACGTTATGCACTGGACCTGATCGAAGAAAAAGGCGATGATACTCCCATTGCCTGGCTGCACCGCAGCCAGCGCTATGGTGAAAAGCTGGCAACACCGGATGTAAGTGTGGCCGATCTTATTGGTGATATTGATCCCATCAAAGCAGCTAATCTTAAATTAAGTTTTGCCGATGAAAGAGTATTGCATTACGGCATCATCCCCCGCAGTAACCGCTGCATTTTCGTAATTAATGAACTGCCCGATCTGCAGGCAAGGATACAGGTATCTTTATTCAATATCCTGGAAGAAGGTGACCTGCAGATACGTGGATTTAAATTAAGATTACCGCTGGATGTATTGTTTGTGTTTACCGCCAACCCCGAAGATTATACAAACCGCGGAAGTATTGTAACACCATTAAAAGACAGGATCGAAAGCCAGATCCTAACACACTATCCGAAAACATTAGAAACAGCGCTGGAAATTACCCACCAGGAAGCTGCTATTAATGATGCGCAGGATAGCAGGGTAAAAGTGAGCGATCTTATTAAACGATTGATAGAGCAGGTTGCATTTGAAGCCCGAGGCAGCGAACTGGTGGATAAGAAAAGCGGTGTAAGTGCCAGGCTCAGCATCAGTGCTTACGAAAATGCCATCAGTGCAGCAGAAAGAAGAGCCATCATCAATGATGAAAAGGATACACAGGTTTGGCTGAGTGATCTCATCGGCATCATTCCATCCATCACCGGTAAAATTGAACTGGTGTATGAAGGAGAACAGGAAGGACCTTACCAGGTAGCTTTTAATTTGCTGGAAAGATCTATCCGCACGCAGTTTGGCCAGTATTTTCCCAATCCTGATACATTAAAAAAGAAAAGAGGAAAAGAGGCGGCGCCGGAAGAAAATCCTTATAAAGCCATTACCCGCTGGTTTGATGCAGGCAACACGCTGAATAATTTCTTTGAAACAAAGGATGAAGACAAAGTGCAGCTATTGTATAAAGTAGATGGCCTGCATGCCCTGGTAAAAAAATATTTTAAAGCTGTCAATGACAAAGAAAATGCATTGCTGATGGAATTTGTTTTACACGGACTGGCTGCCCATTCACTCATCAGTAAAAAAATACTGGAAGGCAAGATCGAATTTAAAGACCTGATGGGAAGTATGCTGAATATAGGTACGCAGCATTTTAGCGAAGAAGATTTTAATGAAGACGATTTTAACTGATCATAACCCTCGCCAAAGTTGAAAGCTTTGGCGAACTTATTTTTTGAGCTTTGTATACCACTAACAGGGTATTGCACAAAAAAAACTGACTGTGTATTTTGAGGCCTATTCATTAACCTCAAAAATTTTGTTTTATGCCAGTTAAATTAACGCTCAGTATGTTCAGCGGCAGGCCAGATCCATATATGATCCTGGACGATGCAACAGCCAAAGAGCTTTTCCGGAAAATCTCATTTGGAACATTGAAAAGACAGACGGAAAAAACTGCCCCCCTCCCTTCAGCATTAGGCTATCGCGGCCTGGTTATTGAACAGGAAGGTAAAAAGTTAAATGCAGATTTGCCGCAGCGGCTGCATTATGCACATGATATGGTTTATGCAGATGGCAAGGCAGCCAAAGCCGAAGCAGGACTTGAGTCTTTCTTATTTGACAATTTTAAAAAACTGCGAAACGCAAAAGACATTCCTGACTTACGCAGGACAACAGAAATGCAGTTACGGGATTACCTGGACAAAAGAAAACTGTACACGGAGAATTATTTTAAGAACATCGACATCTTCAGGGATGACCTTATTCTGAGACCAGTTTGCCCCTGTGCCCCGGCACCAGATATCGCTGCCTGGAATACCGACCCGGATATTTGCTGGAATAATAACTGTTATAACTACAGCACCAATTACCGAAGTGATAGTTTTGCCCAGCCCGGAGAAGCTACCGGTCAGAAATATACCAGCTTTTCAGCCTGTGACCTGGCTGCACCTGCTATCAGTGTAAAAAAAGGCGCAGTGTCTGATGGCCTGGTTGATAAACCCGGCCAGGACAATAAATGTATTTCTCCCGGGCACCTGGTAGCACTTGTACTTTATTCCGGTGATTATCACTGGTATCGTAAAGGGCCCAACGGCAGGTGGAGTCATAAACCGGGTCATACACCTGCAACTTTGCTTGATAACTCCGGCAATATCATAACCGATCCCCGTACAGCCGACCGGGGACCTTATATCAACTTTTGTACTTTTATGCAGGTAATTCACGGACGATTTATAATAACATAATTGAAACAGGATCATTTACAATGGAAGGCCACTGCCCTGTTGTTCTCCGGCAGGGAAAATCCTGAATGGAAACTTACAGCAGCACAACAAAAAAACTGGATGGCACTCTGGCAACAGGCGCCATTGTGTAACACCGACGTTGCGTCACCTTCCCTATTGGGTTATACCGGCTGCAGGTTATTATATGATGGGCACAGCCATTGGCAATTGTACAATGGCTGTGTTTCTTTTTACGAGAAAGAAACCATTTTTTCTAAAAAAGATGAGAACAGGCAGATGGAAATGTTTTTGCTGGGTACAGCGCCGGAAGAAGTGAAGGAGGTATTGAGGGAGATGAAAGTTATTTGAACAAGGTGCCGCAAGATGATAATCAAAGTTACACTGAGCCTGAAAATTTTACGTTCAAAATGATCAGCGATATCATTAATGCTATGATCATTGCAGAAAGCACCAACCCAAAGTTTTTCCTCATCCTCGTCTTTTTGAAGTAATCAATTATACAAATCACCACAAAAGCTTTTACACTTACGAGTGTTAAAGCAAGGCACCAGCCAAAAAACGAGGGAACCAGGCTTAGCAATAGATAGCCTAAAAAGAACAGTATCAACTTGTGAATATTTATTGCCGTACTCATTGTTCAATGAAGATATTAAATTAATATTTCATTTGTTTTCAATTCTAAACAATATTCACTTCTCTTTCCAGCAGCACCCCAAACTTTGCTTTCACACTCTGCAATATCTCTTCACTCAGGTCATATATCTCGCTGCCGGTTGCATTACCATAATTAACCAATACCAATGCCTGTTTTTC
>JBJTMN010000564.1:0-5223 GCA_046070545.1 Ferruginibacter sp. | reverse complement strand
AAATTTATTAACAAAGCATCCATAAAATGAAAACGATCTTCTCACTCCTCCTCCTACTCTCATCAGTCTCTTATGCCCAGCATGCAACTGATAAATTAAATGTACCGGGGCCAATTACTGTTGTGGGTAAATCGCATGCTCTAAGCTGGACTTCTAATCCTGCTGCAGGTTTTTATAAACAGGAATACATTCCTGCGGGTGATAAGGCCGATAAATTCAAGTCGATGGTTTTACTGGATGTAAGCCTGGGTAACTTTCAGTTAAAAGATATTGTGAGCACCAAAATAGCGGAGCTTAAAAAAATGAAAGAAACAAACCCCATCATTAATTATGAAATATTTCAAAAGAACGGTGAATACCTGCTCGACTTTATGTTAAGCGCCAACTCTCCGGATGGGAAAAAAGTTGATATTGTTGAACGAAATGTTTATCGTTACAAAACCTTTACAGATAGGTCCGGCAAAAAAGGCATATTATTGTTTGGCGTAAGCGTCCGTAGCTATGGAAACGATATTGATAATTTTTTAAAAGGCCTTAAAACCGGCAAAGCAGCTCTTTTAAACGAAGTGGCGCAATTTACTATACCAACCATCAGCATTTCAAAATAAAAGAATGAAAACCGAAGCTGACCTACACATTGAAAAACTGCACACGAAAGCTAAAGCATTACTAAAGCAGGATTTGGAGGAAGATGAGTTGATTGAAGAACTAAAAAAAGAAGGCATAGATACCCATTACGCACAGTTAGTTATTGAGAACGTAAAAGGCGATATCCGTGACCGGGCCGATGCCCGGAAGCTGACATTTATGGGAACATTTTTTATCGTTGGCGGTATTTATATCAACTACTTTTCATACCTGATTTCGGTAAATGCCAATGCCAATACTTTTCTCCTTTTGTGGGGAATAGTGGTAGTGGGTATATTAATGCTGGTAAGGGCATTTTTTCTTTTCAGAAAATGAAAATATCTCTGAATGCTTCACCGCTACTGGTATATATCAGCATTACACCCAGCAACCATATCAGAAACATTCCCCGGAATTTTATCCGCCACAGATCATTGATGCAGCATTTTATTATGCTGATCAATGTAGAACATCTTCTCCCCTTTCATTACCCTTGCTTCCCCGTTCTCAAAATTATCGGTAAAGTCGTATTCGGGTTTTATCATCCATTCTCCCTTTTCGTTGATATACCCCCAATAACCTTTTGCATTGGCTGCAGGTGCCAGTCCTTCAGAAAAACTGCGGGCATTACTGTACATGCAGGGTATCACCAGTTCACCTTTGGTATTGATAAACCCATACTGGTTATTCTTTGACACAGAAGCATAACCGTTCTTAAAGCTCATGGCATCATCAAATATGGCTTCGGTGATAGTTTTGCCGGTACTATCAAGAAATAACCATTTGCCTTCTTTTTTTACAGCAGCATAGCCTTCATTGAATGTCAGGCCGTCATCATATTGCGGCTTAATAACTTCCTCGCCGGTTTTGGTTACATAACCAATTTTGCCGCTCTTCTTAACTTTCGAAAGTCCGCATACACAATTATCAACATAATCGTAATTCTTTTCCCATTTTTGAGCATACCCGGCCAGTACCGGAAAAGCCAGTATCAGTAATATAATCTTTTTCATAAAATAAGTTTTAGATGAAAAATATGTATACTACAAAATACCCCGGTTCCAAAGCTGAAAGTATGACTTTGGTAAGCAAAAAAACTGATACTGGTTTTGATTTACAGTGCCATCCAACCATAAGTTTCAGTACATTTGCCCCCATGTCGAAACCCGTTATATGCATAGGCGCTGCGTTGGTGGACGAGCTCTTTCATGCAAGAGAAAAAATGATGATGCATACCACCAATGAAGTAACCAGTACCCGCACGGCAGGTGGTGTGGCCCGCAATATTGCACACCAGTTAAGCCTGCTGGATATTCCTGTTCAGCTTATCTCTGTTTTTGGCAATGATGCCGATGGCGAATGGCTGAAAAAGGAATGTACCGATACTGGTATGCAGCTGGATGCGTCCATTACAACCGAAGTACCAACCGGTAAATACACCGCCATCATCAATACGGATGGATCTATGTTTACAGCCCTGCTTACCAATGCTGCATTGCATTTAATAACACCGGAATATTTGCAGGAAAAGGAAGCGATGCTGCGCCATGCTGATTATATGCTGGTTGATGCCAACATCAGCGTTGAATCTATTAACTGGCTGATACAATTTACCAACCTGAACAAGATCAGGATGATCATTGAGCCCTGCTCGGTGCCTCCAGCAAAAAAGATAGCTATTGCTAATTTTAACGGGCTGTATTTAATTACACCCAATGAGGATGAACTGCCTGCATTGTGCAGCGATGAAGCTCTTACAACAGAAGACCAGATAAAAGAACTGCTGGACAGGGGCGTACAATACATCTGGCTGCACCAGGGAGTTGACGGATCGGCCCTGTATAAAAAAACGGAGACGCTTAAACTGAATGCACCCAATGCCAGCGTGGTTGATTGCACCGGGGCAGGCGACGGATCAGTAAGCGGTTTCATCTTATCAAAATATTTTGGAAAAGACAACCTGAACAGCCTGCGCACGGCCCATACTTTATCTGCAGAGATTTTGCAGGTAAAAGGCGCCATTGCCACACATCTTACCCAGGAAAAATTATTGCAGCAGGTTTCCAAATACTACGAAGAATAATGAGCCACTCCCTCATACATATATTGCCGGAAATAGAACAGGCACTGGAACAGGGCAAGCCTGTTGTTGCTTTGGAAAGTACCATCATTTCTCATGGTATGCCATATCCGAAAAATGTAGAAACAGCACAGGCTGTAGAAGCTATGGTAAGGGCCCATGGCGCCATTCCGGCTACCATCGCCATCATGGATGGCAAATGCTATGTAGGTTTAACTGGAAAACAACTTGAATTTTTTGGCAATGCACAAGGCGTTTGGAAAGTAAGCCTGCGTGACATGCCTTATGTACTCAGCAAAAAATTAAATGGCGCTACCACCGTTGCTGCTACCATGCGTATTGCTTCCATGGCAGGTATAAAAATATTTGTAACCGGCGGTACCGGCGGTGTGCATCGTGGCGCCGCAAACAGTATGGATATTTCTGCTGACCTTACCGAGATGGCGCAAACATCTGTGGCTGTGGTATCTGCCGGTGTAAAATCAATTCTGGATATTGAACTTACGCTGGAGTATCTTGAAACAATGGGTATTCCTGTAGTTACTTTCGGGCAGGATGAATTTCCAAGTTTCTATTCTTCGAAAAGTGGTTTTACTTCTCCGCTGCGTTTAGAAACACCCAAAGAAATTGCCGCTATGCTGCATACCAAATGGGCCATGGGACTGGAAGGTTCGGTGCTGATTGCAAATCCCCTGCCTGCATCACAGGAAATACCGAAAGAGGTAATGGAAACTCATATCCTGAAAGCACTGGATGCTGCAGAAAGGCAGCATATCAAAGGCAAGGAAGTCACTCCTTTCTTATTGAAATACCTCGCCGACCATACCGATGGCGAAAGCCTGCAGTCGAACATTGCACTGATACTGCACAATGCGTCGCTGGGCGCTAAGATTGCAGTGGCTTTTGCAAACAGGTAATCAAACAAATATCGATGTGTGAATGATATAACAGATTCCTGCAATCATGTAAGGAGCCAAACGTCTATTACACGCATATTTGTTGCATGAAAACGAATATGAAAACCATAGCCATTCTCTTCCTGGTAAGCTTTAGTTTTATTAGTGCCTGTAAGCAACAAAAAAAAGCAGTTGTTAAAGTAAGAGAACAACCTGTAAGGATTCAACCCAAAGCCCTCACCTATCAGATTGCAAATGCAAAACAATGGCTGTTGACCGACACAACAGGCGACAGTTCTAAGTTTCAGATATTACTGGCCATCAACCGTACAGATAAAGCTGCTTTTTCAAAATTGGATTCAGTGGTCATTCCTTCTGATCTGAGTGGCGATATTGCCTACTATCTTCCTTTCCCTTTAAATGTTCCTTACCTGGCCGGTATCGATAAGATCATTTTCTTCAGCTATCCAACACAAAGTTTTGCCACTTACGAAAATGGTGTATTGATCTATACCGGGCCAACCAATATGGGACGAAAAAAAGATCCCACGCCAACAGGCCTGTTCTTTGCAAACTGGAAGGCAGAAAAAACCATCAGCACGGTCAACGATGAGTGGGAATTGCTCTGGAATTTCAACATTGCAAATAAAGATGGGGTTGGCTGGCATCAATACAGTATGCCAGGTTATCCTGCCTCACACTCCTGTTTGCGCCTGCTGGAAAAAGACGCCCGATACCTGTACACCTGGGCCGATCAATGGATACTGGATGGTAAAGAAACCGTGCTGGCAAACGGCACACCGGTCATTGTTTTTGGCTCTTATGATTTTGATGCACCCAAACCCTGGCTGCAGTTAAGTACCAACCCACATGCACTTGATATCAGTGCAGAAGAAATTCAGAAACAAACGACAGTATTCTTAGACAAGATACTTACAGAGCAAACAAAAAGAGAAACCGTACAGGCGAATGCTCCATCAGGGAATTAAATTGATTTGAGTATCTTCATTACAGTATTGTAAATTGAAAACTCAAAACTGTTTATGCTTACTGAAGCAACCAATCCCAGGTCAGCAGCGCTGCTGAAAGCCATTATTTACTGGATAATTTTTATGCTGCTGCTTTTTGTTACAGGCATTTTTATAGTACGCATGTTTCCTGCCAGCTGGGAAAGATTTGTTTATGGTATTTCCGGTACCATCGGTTCATGTATCGCTGTATGGGTTTTGCTTAAATCTGAGAAAAGATCTTTTGCCGATTATGGACTCACCTGGCAAAAAAATACAGTTGTACATTTTATAAAGGGACTATTTATTGGCGCTGCAAGTTTCGGGCTCATCATTGTGATCTTACTCCTGTTTACCGAACTAAAGATCAGCAAAAACACAACAGCCTGGGATCCGCTCATGTTATTTTGGTACCTGGCCATTATCCCACTGGCATTGATGGAAGAAGTTGCTTTTCGTTCCTACTCATTTTTAAAACTGAATACGGCATTCGGCCTGCGTGTTACCCAACTTATCATTGCAATAGTTTTTGCTTTGTATCATATTGTACAGGGCTGGAACTGGCAGATCGCCTTTTTAGGCCCGGGTATATGGGCGCTGGTATTTGGCCTGG
>JBJTMN010000563.1:0-3784 GCA_046070545.1 Ferruginibacter sp. | reverse complement strand
GCCAATTACTCATTACAGTTAACAACAAACCAGGGTACAACAGGCCAACCTGCTCCTGCCGTATCATTACCAGCTGGCTGGACAAATACCGGTGAAAACCGGAATGGAACCATTGATGGCGGAACACCCGGAATAATTGATACCAGAAATTTCGGTTTTACCAATACGGTTAATTTTGATTTTGGAATTGAGCAATTACCTAACAGTGATAATTATACCACGAATATTACGCAACCCAATGTAGGAACAGTAATTACATTAAACGGCGGAGCTAACCCGCCAGTTTTGAGTGGTCTGGATCCTGAAGATTGCAATGCCGGCTGTACTTTAGTAAGCAAGTCTGTCATTATTGATGCAGTTCCAGCAAATTCAGAATTGTACTACAATGGAGTATTGGTTATCAATGGTCAGCAGATCAATAATTTCAATCCAGCTTTATTACAGATCAAGATGACTGCTGCAACCATTGGGAGTACTTCTACTTCGTTCCGGTATTCCTATGTTGATGCTGCGGGTAAAAAAGATCCTACACCGGCCACTTATGCCATAACCTGGCTGAATCCACTGCCTATAATACTTTCATCATTTACTGGTGTAGCCAATAAATGTGATGCAGTGCTGCAATGGAAAACATCTGCTGAAATAAATGCTGATAAGTTTGTGATAGAGCAAAGCAGTAACGGTTTGAATTTTGCAGCGGTTGCTGAAGTAAAATCAGCTAACAGTCCTGTAGGTAAATCTTACCAGGCATCCATTTCTCAGCCAACCGGTATTATGTACTACAGGCTTAAGTTGCTGGATATAGACGGGAAATTCAATTATTCAGCCATCGTTACTGTTCGTACAAACTGCGGCAGCAGTGATTATCTTGTGGTGTATCCAAATCCGGTAAGTACAACGCTTACGGTTAGTTTCCATACTACGTATAAAGGACAGGCTAACCTGGTAATTATAAATGTACCGGGCCAGCAATTGTATAACCAAAAAATAATGATCACATCGGCTGCAAATACTATTAACCTGGACCTGAGTAATTATAGTCCCGGTATGTATATGCTTTACCTGGCAGATGAAACTGGTGCTAAAATCGGTGAAATTCAGAAACTGATAAAAAATTAAACAACCTGGAAAATCATGTAAGGAGAGAAGCAATTCTCTCCTTTTTTGTTTACTGCCGGTATTTATAATAATTCACTGCTGTCGATCCTGCCTTTAACAGTTTTACTGCAAATGATCACTCAGTAAAGCAAAAGTTCATCAGCAGGTCGCAACTGATAAAATATAATTGGAAGATTGAAACACAGGATAACAGAAAACAGTTTTTACGAGTCAACCTGCAGAAATATCAATGTATCATTTTTGTAATATCAAACCGCTTGCATGAAAATTAAGGTACTACCATAAAAATTTTCTTACTTTGTACCGAGGTGAGGTTAATACCAGAATTTTTCAATGAGCTGTAACCTTTCCAGGTTACACTCATTGGAGTTCTGGATATCTTATTGCAAGTCCGCTTTCTCACATTCATATTCTGCACTGCTGCCTGTTTTATCTATCTGCTATTGTTGATGTGTTTATTACTGATAGGTTGTTTTTTGTCTTTTTTGCCAATTTGGCTGCTTTATTGATTTAGCATAGTATTTGAAAACCCATAATAGAATATATTTGCTGTAACTAATACTATACTATGAACTTTGGAAAAGAATTCGAGAAATACGCTGTAAAACATAAAGGTATCAGCAGTAACACGCTGGATGCATATGTAAAGCATAATGTAACCAATCTTACGCCCAACATTATTGAAGAGCGCCCCATGAATGTAGCTGTGATGGATGTTTACAGCCGGTTGATGATGGACAGGATCATTTTTCTGGGATATCCTATCAATGATGAAGTGGCAAACATTGTTACCGCACAGTTACTTTTTTTAGAAAGTACCGACCGTACCCGTGACATACAGATGTACATTAATTGCCCGGGTGGCGGTGTGTATGCCGGATTGGGTATGTATGATACCATGCAGTTCATCACACCGGATATTGCAACCATTTGCACAGGAATGGCAGCCAGTATGGGGCAGGTGTTAATGTGCGCCGGAGCAAAAGGGAAACGCACGGCATTAAAACACAGCCGCATTATGATGCACCAGCCCAGCGCAGGTGCCGGTGGACAGGCAACCGATATTGAAATTACAGTTAATGAAGTAAAGAAGGTTAAACAGGAATTGTACGAGATCATTGCCTTTCACAGTGGCCAGCCGGTTGAAAAAGTGGCACAGGACTGTGACAGGGATAAATGGCTTACTTCTACCGAAGCAAAAGAATACGGATTGATCGATGAAGTGTTGATCATGAACCAGAGAAAACAAAAGAAAGATTAAAAAATAAAACAACCACCAGTTATGAATTTTTATAAGAACAATAATACCCGTTTTGAAGATGAGGAAAAACCGGAAGGTATGCCGGAAAACCCGATGGAGAAAATGATGAGCAGCTGGCAGTTTGACAAAAAATTTATTGAACAGCGCAAGGTTTTTTTGTGGGGCGTGGTAGATGACAAAAGTGCAAAAGATATTACCAACCGCCTGATGTACCTGGAGGCAATTGATCCGGGCAAAGAAATTACCTTTTATATAAGCAGCCCCGGAGGTATGGTAACCAGCGGTATGGTTATTTACGATACCATGCAGATGATCAGTTCTCCCGTTAGTACTGTATGTATGGGCATGGCCGCCAGTATGGGTAGTATTTTGCTGAGCGGCGGTGCCATAGGCAAGCGTTTTATTTTTCCAAACGGAGAAGTAATGATACACCAGCCAAGTGGTGGCGGACAAGGTACCAGTGCCGACCTGGAAATTATGGCAGGACAAATTAAGAAGACCAAACTGATGGGAGCCGAGATCCTGGCAAAAAACTGCGGACAAACCGTTGAAAAAGTGATGAAGGATTTTGACCGTGATTACTGGATGGACGCCAAAGAATCTATTGCCTATGGTATTGTAGATGCGGTTTTAACGAAGATCTAGGCATATTTAAAGAATTATTAAAGTAAAGCCTCTTTTTGGAGGCTTTTTTTATAAAGCAATAACATAGCTCAGTCAAAGTACTTATATCTTAAATGCAACGTTATAGTGAAGAAACTTGTCTATAATGGTTAATAAGGTTGCTTTTTGTAACTTTGTAAGCGCCTGAATTGATGAGGTAAGGATAAAACAGATTAAAATGGCTAAACAACAAACTTTACATTGTTCTTTTTGCGGTCGTAACCGCGATGAGGTTAAAATACTCATTGCCGGGCAGGATGGCCATATCTGCGAAAACTGTGTAGAGCATGCCGAAGAAATAATTGAACAGGAACTGGGCATTACTAAAGACAGTAAACACAGCGCTGCAACAGCTCATAAGCTTACCGTAAGAAAGCCGCTGGAAATAAAAAAATTCCTGGATGAATATGTGATTGGCCAGGATGACGCAAAAAAAATACTTGCCGTTGCTGTTTACAATCATTACAAAAGACTTAACCAAAAAGTTGAGAATGATGTAGAGATCGAGAAAAGCAATATCATCATGGTGGGTGAAACCGGTACAGGTAAAACCCTGCTGGCAAAATCAATTGCCCGTATGCTGAATGTACCTTTTGCTATTGTGGATGCAACCGTTTTTACGGAAGCCGGCTATGTAGGTGAGGATGTGGAAAGTATGCTGAGCCGGTTGTTACAGGCCTGCAACTATGATGTACCTGCGGCAGAAAAAGGAATTGTATTTATTGATGAGATAGATAAGAT
>JBJTMN010000562.1:0-7579 GCA_046070545.1 Ferruginibacter sp. | reverse complement strand
GTAGATCTTTTCGCCAACAGCTGCTTTATTCTCTGCAAGGGGCTTAAGATCGGCATCAGCCAGGTATGCTTCCTTAAGCTTTACATCCGTAGCATTCAGGTCAATATCGTTTTTAATGATAGCACCATTCAGCGTTGTATTATCGCTCGATGAAACCGTTTTTGATTTCGTCCCGTCTTTTTTATCGCCAGGCGAACAGCCACAATTAAAACCGGTAACTAAAATGCCCAGTAAGATTACATTAATAAAGGCAGTTTTTTTCATATTGTTTTTTAAAAACAAAGTATAAAAAATATTTCAGGATTTTTAACTTTTGCTAACTTAATTTTATAATCATGAATATCTCCATTTATTTTGAAGAAGCAGCGCAGGTTTCGGTTGCTTTTGTTATCGGCGCCATCATTGGCCTTGAGCGGGAGTTTCGAAGCAAGCCAGCAGGCTTCAGAACGATGATCCTAATCTGCGTAGGCTCCTGTTTATACACTATCTTATCGAAAGAAATCGGCGGTGCCAGCACCGACCGCATTGCCAGCAATATTGTTACAGGCATTGGTTTTATTGGTGCCGGTGTTATTTTTAAAGAAGGTATTACGGTAAACGGGTTAACTACTGCTGCACTTATTTGGGTAACGGCTGCATTGGGTATGGCCATCGGTTATCACAATTACCCGCTGGCCATTGTAGTGTCTGCGATGGTAGTTATTGCCTTATTCGTATTAGAGCCTGTACAACGATTCATAAACCGTTTTCATAAAGTAAAGGATTACCGGATAAAAACTATTTCATTGGGAAATAATTTTAAGGAGGAGCTTGAAAAATTCTTTGTTACAAATGATATGGATTTTCGCTGTATGAAAACCGTTAAAGAGAATACCGATGCTGTATATATTTACCGCATCAGCTCACCAGACAGGAACTATGATGCTGTTAACCATTTTTTGTTGCTGCATAAAGAGGTTAAAAGTTTTGAAGTTTAATAAAATGAAAATATTAAAACCATGTCTTCAATATTATTTGAAATCAAAAATGCGGTTGCCTATATTACCTTAAACCGCCCCGAAAAATTCAATTCATTCAACCGCGAAATGGCCCTGCTGATGCAGGCAAAGCTGGATGAAGCCGCTTCGCTGCACGAAGTACGTGCAGTGTATATAACCGGTGCTGGCAAAGCTTTTTGCGCCGGGCAGGATATTTCGGAACTGGTTGGAGATAATAAAGTGGGCATCGCCCAGATCCTGTCAGAGCACTATAATCCGATTGTACAAAAAATAAGGAAGATGCCCAAGCCGGTAATAGCGGCCATCAACGGTGTTGCTGCCGGTGCCGGTGCCAACATCGGACTCTGTTGTGATGTGGTGGTAGCAGCTTCATCCGCATCATTCATCCAGGCATTCAGCAAAATCGGCTTGATACCAGATAGTGGCGGAACTTATACCCTGCCACGATTAATTGGCTGGCAAAAAGCAAGTGCCTTAATGATGACCGGCGATAAGGTCTCTGCCTCCGATGCAGAAAGAATGGGTATGATCTACAAAAATTTTGAAGATGCAGCTTTTGAAGAAGAAAGTAAAAAGATCGCACAAACGCTGGCGCAAATGCCAACCAAAGGTCTGGCTTATACCAAACATGCGTTAAACCAGTCTTTCGTAAGCAACTGGGAAGAACAGCTTGCCATTGAAGACAAATACCAGCAAAAAGCGGCTGATACAGATGATTATGCTGAAGGAATCAACTCGTTCCTGGAAAAAAGAACGCCTGTATTCAAAGGGAAGTAAATAGTAACAAATAATTAAACCTTATGCCTACATCACAACAGGTAGTAAACCACATGATGGAAAACGATCTTTTCAGTCAGTGGCTTGGAATAGAAGTGCTGGAGATCAGAGATGGTTACAGCAAAATAAAAATGACCATTCGTGAAGAAATGATCAACGGCTTTGGTATTGTGCATGGAGGAATTGCATTTAGCCTGTCTGACAGCGCCTTTGCATTTGCCTGCAATAACAGGAATAATCTTTCAGTTGCATTAGATACATCAATCAACTTTACAAAACCTGTGCATGTGGGTGATGTTTTGATTGCCGAAGCAAAAGAACTCCACAATGGAAAATCTACAGGGCTTTATCACATTACTGTAACCAATCAAAAAGATCATATTGTTGCCTTATTTAAAGGCACCTGTTTCCGCACTAACAAAACACTTGTACCCTCAACTCCTAAAGGGGAGTAAATACAATTATGATTTATTCATTCAATAATTTTATACCCGTAGTGCATGAATCTTCATTCATTCATCCGCAGGCCGCTGTTACCGGAAATGTAATCATTGGTAAAGATTGTTACATCGGGCCGGGTGCCGCTTTGCGTGGCGACTGGGGCCAGATCATCATTGAAGACGGATGCAATGTGCAGGAGAATTGCACAGTACATATGTTTCCCGGTATAACAGTTGTTTTGAAAGCCGGCGCTCATATCGGTCATGGTGCCATCATTCACGGTGCCACGGTTGGTAAAAACTGTTTGATAGGTATGAATGCTGTGATCATGGATAACGTGATACTGGGCGATGAATGTATCGTGGGTGCTTTGAGTTTTATTAAAGCAGATGAAGTTTTTAAAAGCCGCAGTTTAATTGTAGGCAATCCGGCAAAAAAAATAAAGGAAGTAACCGATGAAATGATCAGCTGGAAAAATGAAGGAACTAAACTATACCAGCAATTACCAAAAGAGATGTTTGAAAGCTGGGTTGTATGTGATCCGCTGAGAACCGTTCCGGAAGACAGGCGGCCACAATCTGCCAGTTATAAAACTTGGAATGAAAACAAATAGTTATTTAGGCGTTCCCCAAACCAGTTTTTCATTCTTTGCCTCAGCAAAAAAGTCAGGTAATTTACCATCTCCTTTACCGGTAAACCCGCCATCGGGCGCTCCCAGGAAATTGCATTTATCATCATACACCTCGTTAAAAAAATCACAGCAGGGCATAACCACGTAGTACACTTTTTTACCTTTGTACGAATACTCTATCACACGTTGTGGTTTTTCGTGTGCTTCTTTCAGTTTAAAAGAGTCTATCTTATTTTTTATACAGGCAGGTACCGGACCATTTGTTATTTCCGTAATAATAGCGGAATCCTTGGCGTATAATACGGCATCCGGCTGTTGTGTATTAACAGTTGCAGAATCCGATTTTCCTGCAGATTGATTGCTTTTTGTAGAACCGCAACTCAGCATTACCAATACCGGTATAAAGAAAAATTTGATCATCTTTTACATTTTGAAGTGACAGTTGCAAATGTAATACCATTTACCCCTTATGTCTATACAAAACGTACAAATTATAGTTAAGTTCCGTTAATCCTTAAATTTTACAGACCTTTGCCGCGTAATGGAAAAATCAAACTTTGTAGACCAGATCAAGATATTCTGCCGCAGCGGACATGGTGGTGCAGGCAGCAAGCATTTTATGCGCAATAAATTAACAGCCATGGGTGGTCCCGATGGAGGTGATGGAGGCCGTGGTGCACATATCATTTTAAAAGGCAACTCGCAATTATGGACATTGCTGCACCTGCGCTATTACAAAAACGTACTGGCAGAGAATGGTGAGAACGGAAGTAAGAACAACTCAAGTGGCAAAACAGGGAAAGATATCATCATTGAAGTACCGCTGGGTACCATTGCCCGTGATGAAGAAACAGGAGAGGTTGAAGCAGAGATATTGGAAGATGGCCAGGAAATCATTTTAGTAAAAGGTGGCCGTGGTGGCTTGGGAAACAGCAATTTTAAAACCGCCACCAATCAATCGCCGGAATATGCACAACCGGGTGAACCAGGCTCTGAAGGGATAAAAGTGTTAGAGCTTAAGGTGCTGGCCGATGTGGGGTTGGTTGGTTTTCCCAACGCCGGAAAATCTACTTTATTAAGCAGCATTACTGCCGCCAAACCAAAAATCGCCGACTATGCTTTTACTACCCTGGTACCACAACTGGGTATGGTTGAATACCGCGATGGCAAAAGTTTTTGCATAGCCGACCTTCCCGGTATCATTGAGGGCGCTGCAGAAGGAAAAGGCCTGGGACACCGGTTCTTAAGACATATCGAACGCAATTCCATTTTACTTTTCCTCATCCCCGCCGATAGTAAAGATCATAAAGCCGAGTTTGAGATCTTACTCAATGAACTGGAAGAATACAATCCCGAAATGCTGCAGAAAGATTTTGTGATCGCCATCAGCAAAAGCGATATGCTGGATGATGAACTGAAAGCAGCTATCAAAAAAGAGCTGCCGAAAAAAATTCCGCATATATTCATTTCATCGGTAACAGGCCTGGGCTTATCAGAATTGAAAGACCTGCTTTGGAGTACTTTAAATAATACAGATAAAGTGTAACAACCTTGTCATCCATTTTTAAATACATCCGGAACTTCTATAAAAATGAATTTAAACCGGCTTATTTCATAGTCATTTTACTTCTGCTGGGCATTTACATTTATTTAAATTACTGGCACTCATTTGAGAATCGTTTTGCTGCCGGTGCTAAAACAACCTGGAGCAAATTCCTGGGTTATTATTTTTTGTATCTCATCCCTTTTGCAACCGCTTTTTTATTGCAATTACTCTTTTATAAGGACTGTAATTATTACAAGAACTACTGGTTCTGGATCATACTTTTCCTTGCACCTGCCTTCTTCGCTTTCAGGGTAAATTTCAGTTTCCACGAAGCTGTTATTGAAAAGATCTGGAAAGCGGATGAGCGGATATTCTGGCTAACCTGCCTTAACCTGGTTGTGCGGGTATTTGTAGTGTTGATACCTGTATACATCATCTGGCTGATAAAAGACAGGAATAACCAGCCCTTTTATGGCACAACGGCTTTACATGATCTAAAGCCTTATTTGATCATGCTACTGATCATGATACCACTGATTATACTGGCAAGCACACAAAAAGATTTTTTGCAGATGTATCCCAGGGCAAAATTCATTGCAGAACTTGATCTGCCTTCAAAAAAATTACACTACCTGATTTACGAACTCTGCTATGGTTTTGATTTTGTCAGTATCGAGTTCTTCTTCCGCGGTTTTTTGATTTTATCCCTGCTGAAAATATGCGGACCTCACTGTATTGTTCCTGTAGCCTGCTTTTACTGCAGCATACATTTTGGTAAACCTATAGGCGAAGCCATCAGCAGTTTCTGGGGTGGGTTACTTCTGGGCATTGTTAGTTACAATACACGAAGTATCTGGGGCGGGCTCATGGTACATTTGGGCATAGCCTTGCAGATGGAAGCCGGCAGCTGGCTTGGTTTGTCTTTGAAAAGTTAAGCAACCGCCATTCAGTCTTCAGATCTTACCGGATCAGGAAGCTATGAACCGCAGGCAGCAGCATTTCTCGTTAAGGAATCATCTGTTGGTACTGGTCATTTGATGATAATCAGGTGGTTTTACTATTGCATTTGTAGCATTTCGGAATTATTTTTAACCAGATGAAAAAACTTTTCGAAATATCGTTATTGTTTTTTTTGTGTACAACCCTCTGTGCCTGCCCCTATAGTTCTGCTTATTATTTAGATGAAACACCCGGCCTGAATGTAGATGAAGCCCTGCTGGGTAAATGGGTAGCCTTTGTTAAGAAACCAAATAACGACCGGGAAGAAGCGGTTTATTGTAACCTGGAAAAAAAGAACGATACAGAATACAATATTTCATTCTCAGGTAACCTGGATGAGCTTCGCCCGTATAAATACATTACTTCCGATTCATTGACCGGCACGGCCTTTATGAGCCTGGTAGACAACAGGCAGTTTTTAAATATAAAGATCAATGCAAGGGTTTATATTGCAGAACTGAACTTTAAGGACGATAAACTTTCCTTGATGCCACTGGCCGAATGTTTTACCGCCAAAATGATCCTGAACAGCGAAGCGCTCCGCAAGTCTGTGGAAGTTCATTACAAGACCCGGGTTCATCCAGTTTTGGATGATGATTTCTGCTTACGGAACATGATAAAAGTACATTAACGTTTGGTTGCAATTGAAACAGTTGCAAATCATGTGTTATTTTGTAAATTGCCTGTTCTAAACACACGATTGCATGCAACAAAGTAAGATTGCCGGTATTGGCTACTATGTTCCCAAAAACGTTTTTACCAACGAAGACCTGAAAAAATACATGGACACTTCAGATGAGTGGATACAGGAACGTACGGGCATCAAAGAAAGACGGTATGCCGACCGTACCGGAGAAACCACTACCACCATGGGTGTTGAGGCATCAAAGATCGCAATCGAAAGAGCAGGCATTACGCCCCAGGATATTGACTTTATAGTCTTTGCAACCCTTAGTCCCGATTATTATTTCCCTGGCTGCGGTGTACTGCTGCAACGTGCCATGAAGATGAAAGAGATCGGGGCATTGGATGTACGCAACCAATGCAGCGGCTTCGTGTATGCCTTATCAGTAGCTGATCAGTTCATCAAAACCGGCATGTATAAGAATATTTTAGTGGTGGGAGCCGAAAAACATTCTTTCGGCCTGGACTTTAGTACCCGTGGAAGAAATATCAGCGTGATATTCGGGGATGGTGCAGGAGCCGTGGTGCTGCAACCAGCTGCCAAAGAAGGCCAGGGCATTTTAAGTACGCATTTGCACAGTGATGGCGATAGTGCCGAAATACTGGCCATGTACAATCCTGGTACACATGCCAACCACTGGGTAACCAACCCGGTAGCCAATTTTGATGATGCTGAAATGGGGCAGATGTTCATGAGTCATTCCATGATCGATGATGCACAGAATTTCCCGAATATGGATGGCCCCGCTGTCTTTAAAAAAGCCATTGTTAAGATGCCGGAAGTTATTGAAGAAGCACTTGCAGCAAATGGCTTAAAAAATTCCGATATCAATATGCTGATACCACACCAGGCTAATTTGCGCATTGCACAGTTTGTACAGCAAAAATTACAGCTGCGTGATGACCAGGTGCATAACAATATTCAAAAGTATGGCAATACTACTGCAGCATCGGTACCTATTGCATTATGCGAAGCCTGGGAGCAGGGAAAAATAAAAGAAGGCGACCTGGTTTGCCTGGCCGCTTTCGGCAGTGGCTTTACATGGGCCGGTGCTTTAATAAGGTGGTAATGTTCGTATACATTAAATGCACCTGGTATCATAATTGTATTATAAATTATATCGCACTATTTAATTAATTTTAATAACCTAAACCTTACATCATGAAAAAGTTTTTTTTATTCACCATTTTATTTGTTGCCCTTGGCAGCGTTTCCTTTGCTCAATGCACAGTAGATGTTTTTATTAACGGCGTAAAAGCAGGGCAGATCTCATTAAAGGCAAATCAAACAACCGGCGGGCTATCGTACAAAAAATCGGTTTACAAGAATATCGATAAGCTAACGATACAGATCCAGGGCAAATCGGTTGATGGCGGTTATTTCAGAAAAGTAATGGTAATGGGCGATGGTGAAGAAGTTTTACTGACTGCACCTGAAACACAGGGAGCTGTGGGACAATTTGCACTTACTGATAAAGGGGTTATTAAAAGACTGAAAAGCGG
>JBJTMN010000561.1:0-15087 GCA_046070545.1 Ferruginibacter sp. | reverse complement strand
GGCGGCCTGCCGTCAAAAAATGACGCTTCGGATTATGAAGAAGGAGAATCGCAAAAAGCAACTTTTACATCAAAATCACTTGCACTGGCTGTAGTTGCATTTATTGGCTTAGGACTGCTGTTCTTTTATGTTTTTGGGCAGAACGTTATCTACTCGATCATCTATGCGGCCGGTATTACACTGGCAGGTCTCATCATTTCTGATGGCTCCATTACAAAAATTGAGCGTGACAGGATCCTGGTTATTTATATCGTGTCATTTTTCATTATTTTCTTCTGGGCTGCATTTGAACAGGCAGGTTCATCGCTTACTTTTATTGCCGACAATCAAACCGACAGGAACTTTTTTGGCTGGCAGATGCCACCATCCATGGTACAGATATTCAATGGTATTTTCGTAGTTGCTTTTGCGATCCCCTTCAGCATCTTATGGGATAAGTTAAGGGCCAAAGGCCGTGAACCCATTTCACCGTTTAAACAGGCAATAGGACTGGCTTTGATAGCTTTAAGTTATTTCATCATAGCACACAATGTAAAAGACCTGGGCAACAGTGGTTTGCTGGCTGTTCAATGGCTGATCCTGCTTTATCTTATCCAGACTTTTGGTGAACTTTGTTTGTCGCCTATCGGGCTTTCACTGGTAGGTAAACTGGCACCAAAAAGATTCTCTTCCCTGCTATATGGTGTGTTCTTTTTATCAAACGCATCGGGCTATGCACTGGCAGGAACGCTGGGATCAATTTTACCCGCAACAGGCGAACAATTTAAAAAGGCAACAGAACTAGGCATTGACCTGCAGGGTGTTTTAGATAAAAAGGTAATTCCGACTGCAGAGCAATTACAATTACTGGTTACCAATAAGATCAGTGCAGTAAATCCAACATTTGCCGGCTTTACTATTCACAATCTTTTTGAATTCTTTATGGTGTTTGTGGCATTATGCGGCATTGCTTCATTACTGTTATTCTCTCTTACCCCCTTACTGAAAAAAATGATGCATGGTGTAAGATAATTTTGATAACATACTTCAAAAAGAAAGGCGATACCGGTTGGTATCGCCTTTCTTTTGTTAACTTGATACAATATAACGCTAACCATTATGGACCTTAACGAACAAAACAAAACCGCACTGGTAACCACAACCGGCCAGCCAAAACAGCTTTACCTGCTCTTCTTTGCCGAAATGTGGGAGCGGTTTTCTTTTTACGGAATGCGGGCTCTTTTGCTGGCGTACATGGTAAGCCAGTTGCATTATGACGACCCCAAAGCATATGCTATCCTGGGGTCGTATGCAGCCCTGGTTTACACAATGCCTATGTTTGGAGGTTTTATGGCAGACCGGTTTATAGGTTACCAGCGCTCAATTATTTTTGGCGGTATCTTAATGACGCTGGGACATTTCATTCTTGCTTTACCCAACGACTGGAGTTTTTTTTATGGAATGGCTTTTATCATTTGCGGTAACGGTTTCTTTAAACCAAATGTATCAAGCCTGGTAGGAACCTTATATGAAAAGAACGATCCAAGGAGAGACAGCGGCTTTTCCATTTTTTATATGGGTATTAATATCGGTGCTGCCGGGGGTGGATTTTTATGTGCGTATGTAGGCACGGAAATCAACTGGCACTATGGTTTTGGGCTGGCTGCTGTATTTATGGTAGTTGGACTTATTGTTTTTTTACTGGGTAAAAAAACACTTGGTAACCGGGGATTACCGCCTGATATGGAAGCTTTAAGAAAACCCTTGTTTGCTTTTATAAGACCAGACCACCTTATTTATGGCGGCACTTTACTGGTTGTACCGTTAGTTGTTGCACTTTTTAATCAATACCAGGTTATGGACTATGTTATGTTCGGGCTGGGTTTTACAGCCCTGGTCTATATAATCTGGCTGGGTTTGAAAATGGAAAGAGAAACAAAACTTAAGTTATTCGCTGCTCTCATCATGATCATTTTTTCGATCGTTTTCTGGGCAGTGTACGAACAAAGTGAAGGATCGATGAATTTACTGGCTGAAAGAAATTCAAAAATGATCTTTCTGGGCATTCATTTGCCGGAGTTATCTGTCAATAATTTTTTACCTCCGGGCTGGGTCATCATTTTAACACTGATCGTAGCGCCTCTTTGGCCCTGGCTTCATAAAAGAGATAAGGAGCCCAGTACCCCTGCAAAATTTGCGCTGTCTTTTATTATGCTTGGTGCAGGATTCTTCGTTTTCTATTTAGGTTGCCTTTTTAATGAAAGCACAGGCATCATTCCTTTATGGCCATTTGTATGGGGTTATTTTTTCTTTATACTCGGCGAGCTGTGTTTATCACCTATCGGGCTCTCTATGGTAACAAAATTATCTCCTGCAAAAATGGTAGCCCTCATGATGGGCATCTGGTTTTTCGCAACCGCTATTGGTGAATTTCTGGCAGGAAAGATCGGCTCTATGATGAGTGTACCGAAAGAAATTCTGGCAAAGAATGACCCTGTACTTTCCCTGCCCTATTATGCAGATATTATTTTAAAAATAAGTATTGTATCTGCTGTGATAGGAATACTACTGATGTTAACCGTTCCGTTTCTTAAAAGATGGATGGGAAATGTGAGATAGTTTTATAAAAAACCCAACTGTGAATATTTGTTGCCAAGGATCTGCTGATCATCGGCACCCAGCCATTTATTTAATACAGTAGCATACACATTTTTAAAATCAACTTTGTGCTTCAGGTCCCCTTCATTCAGATCGGACAGGTCGGGCATGGCATTTAAAACGCCTTTTTCTTTTAGCCCGCCACTGATGAAGAACATATTGTTGGCCGTACCATGATCGGTTCCGTTGCTGGCATTCTGGCTAACCCTTCGGCCAAATTCGCTGAAGGTCATCATCAATACGTCATTAAAACGGTTGTTTGCCTTTAGGTCGGCAGTAAAGGCTTTCACTGCATCATTCAGTTCTGTAAAGAGTCTTTTCTGCTGGTTTTCCTGGTTCACATGCGTGTCAAAACTTCCCAGGCTTACATAGTATACTTTGGTATTGATATCGGAGAAGATCAGTGATGCAATTGTTTTCAGATCCTTACCCAGGTTAGTATTTGGATAGGTTTGTGAAGTTGGGTGAACTTTACTTTGCTGGTAAATATAATCTGCACTGCTGAGCGTGGCACTCATGGTTTTGTATAAATAGTCGATGGTTTCTCCGCCCGGTTTATGATCGGCGTTCACATCCTTTAAAAAAGGACCATTACTTGTATTAAAAAGTTTTTTAGGGTCTTTAAATGCCAGGCCTTTGTTTTCTTCTCCCTTTAAAGCCAGGCTAAGCACATCATCCAGTTCCATGGCCTGGGTGGGTTTATCGCAGCCCTTACACTGTGCATCCAGGTAGCGGCCAAGCCAGCCCGTATTTACATATTTATCGCTATCACTGGCGCTTTGCCATATATCCATACTGCGAAAATGCGAGCGGTCGGGATTGGGATACCCCACACTGTTCATAATGGCCAGGCTACCGTCATCATACAATCCTTTAAATGCTTCCAGGGCAGGATTTAAACCGGTCTCATCAGTTAAGATCAATGCATCATTTTTTGCAATGCCCAGCTTTGGTCTTTCACGGTAATAAATATCATTACGTACCGGTATCACGGTATTCAGCCCGTCGTTGCCGCCACTGAATTGTATCACCACTACTACTTTATTTCCAGCCGGCACCATGCGTGGCTTTTCAAAGGCCTTTAAAAACTTAGGCAGCATCATAGATGCTGTTGCCAGTGAACCGATCTGTAAGAATTCTTTGCGTTTGATAAGCATTTCAAAAAATTATGAGTTATAAATGATGCGTTATGAGTTATGAATTGTAAAAAAACTTATCATTCATAACCCATAACTTATAATCAGCAAAGCTGGTACTCCGGCGTTGCCATCAGATTTACGACAGCACTCTTAATAAAGTTTTCCCTGCTGGCGTTATTCATATATTTATCCAATATGGTATTGCTAACGTTGGTTTTGGTTTGCAAAATGGTTGACTCAATGCTTTGAAGCAGTTTTTCCCTGGGCACTTTTTCAAATATTGCATGTACAGCCACCCAGTCAATCGTTGCTGTACCGCCCTTTACAGCATCTTTCATTTTTTTTACCGCCTCCATCATTTGCCCCATCTGTACATCATCATCTGTTTTGGGCCTTATATCCATGGCGTCATTTGCCGAAAGTATCTGCGGCATACGCAGGCGCAACATTAAAGAACTGCTGTCTATCCAGTTTTTGCCACCTGGCCAGCCGGCAACATTGGGTGGATAAAACAAAACCTGTCCCAATGCACGTTGAAAAAGCAGCTGCGACTCAGGATTTTCCAACTGCATAGGCAGGATCCGCCTGATACCTGCTATTAATTCAACAGGAGATTTTATCCTGTTCCCTATATTTTTTTCATCGTAAAACCAGTCGCTGGTATAGATATCTTTCAGCAATTCTGCAATATTGTAACTGCTGTTGTAAAAACGGCTGCTTAACCATTGCTGGTTTTGTTCGTTCACATTTTCATTTACAAAATGCCGGTATATTTTTCTGCTGATATAATTGGCGGTCTGTTTATTTTCCAGCAATATGTTCAGAATATCATCGCCGTCAAAATTACCCGTTTTTCCTAAAAAGGTTTTGCTGCCATCGTCGTGCTGAAATTTGCGAAAGACAAATCCGCCGCGGGGTTCAAAAGTCCAGCCTGTAAAAGCACGGGCCGCTTCCTTCACATCATTCTCGGTATAATTGCCACGCCCCATGGTAAATAACTCCATCACTTCACGGGCGAAGTTTTCATTGGGGTGCGATTTTTTATTTTGCTGGTTATTTAAGAATTGCAGCATGGCCGGCGATTTACTTACCGCCTTCAGCATATCGCCAAAGTTGCCCATGGCATTGCTGCGGATGATATGCAGCAGTTCCTGGGCAAAATAACTATTCTGGCTGCGGCAGGCAAAATGGCCATGCCAGAACAGGCTCATTTTTTCCCTCAGCTGTGCTTCGCTGTTAACCATGGTATCTATCCATAGCAGGTTTCCTTTTTTCAGGTCGTCTCTTGATTGTTCCCGTAGTTTTTTCCGCAGTTCCTGGTTGTTTAAAGCTTTTTCCATTTCCTTAGGATCGGTCATTCCGGCCATATATTCATCTGCAGGATTTTTGGTTACTTCCAGTTTTTGTACAGGCTTGGAAGATGTTTTTACCAAAAGTGCCCACAGGTCTTTTTGAGAGATGGTATCCAGCGAAGCTGCGTTTTCGGCCATGGGCCCAAACGCAGCCCGCCATAATAAATGTTGATTTTTTATACGGTTGGAGACAGGCATATTACAGTAGTATATTATAACTAATTTGGCTAATTGATGTAAGACTGTTTTAAAAGCCGATAGTTTAATCATAAATTTACGATATGGTATTAATTAATAAAACAGCATTCATTTATCACCTGACAGTTTACATATTATGCAGATAAGAGCTTTTAAATACCTGTCGCCTCTCTTTCTATATATACTTGCCTGGTTTGCCTTTACCGGTAAAGGCTGGATTACCTGGAGTCCCATGCTCTATGCCTGGGTACTGATGCCTGTAGCCGAGCTTTTTATAAGTCCGGATAAAAAGAACCTGAGCGCTGCTGAAGAAGAACTGGCAAAAAAAGACAGGGTTTATGATTACCTGCTTTATATTATTGTGATTTTACAGTTTGTGGCGCTGTATGTATTCTTAACTTCTATGAAAACAGGGGAGCTTTTTTGGTGGGAGAATGCCGGCCGTATTTGCAGTATGGGTTTACTTTGCGGTACTTTCGGGATCAATGTTGCGCATGAACTGGGCCATCGAACAAACAGGTATGAACAGGTTTTTGCAAAAGCCTTACTGCTAACATCGCTGTACATGCATTTTTTTATTGAGCATAATAAGGGCCACCATAAAAATGTGGCCACTCCCGAAGATCCAAGCAGCGCCCGGTACAATGAACCGGTATTCATCTTTTATTTTCGTACCATCCTGTTTTCTTATATCTCTGCCTGGAAAATTGCCAATGCTGACATGAAGAAAAAGGGCCTGCCTGTCTTTCATTGGAGAAATGAAATGCTGCAGTCACAGATCATACAGGTTTTATTTGTTGCTGTCATTGTTCTTATGTTTGGCTGGATGATAACGCTTTATTTTTTAGCCGCAGCAACTATTGGTTTCTTATTGCTGGAAACGGTAAACTATATTGAACATTACGGCCTGCAGAGAAAACAACGTACAGATGGAAATTATGAACGGGCCATGCCCCATCACAGCTGGAACAGCAATCACATTCTTGGCCGACTAATGTTGTTTGAACTGAGCCGCCACAGCGATCATCATTATTTAGCCAGCAGAAAATACCAGATACTTCAGCATCACGACGATGCTCCGCAACTGCCGACAGGTTATCCCGGCAGTATGATACTGGCCATGATTCCTCCTTTATGGTTTTATGTGATGAATAAAAAGATAAAGCAATTGCAAAAAGAAATGTGACCCGCTGCGGCTTTTCTGCACCTTTTTTTATCTGCGGTTAAAATTTTACCGCTGAGAAAAAGAGAAAAGGAGTTTGCACAGCGCCTTATTTTGTAATTTTTGGAGACCCGAAATAGCTGTGTAAAATAACCGGTAATTCAATACCGCTTTCGGTCTGATTATTTTCCAGTAAACAGGCTACGATCCTTGGCAGGGCTAAAGATGAACCATTGAGTGAGTGCACCAGCTGGCTTTTACCATCAGCATCCTTATATCTTATTTTCAACCGGTTGGTCTGAAAGCTTTCAAAATTACTTACAGAACTTACTTCCAGCCATTTTTGCTGTGCAGCACTGTACACTTCAAAATCGTAGGTAAGTGCCGATGTAAAACTCATATCCCCACCACACAGGCGTAAGATGCGGTAAGGCAGCTCCAGTGTGTTCAGTAATTTTTCAACATGGCTTACCATTTCTTCCAGCACTTCATAGCTTTTATCCGGGTGAACGATCTGAACCAGTTCTACCTTATCAAACTGGTGAACCCGGTTCAGTCCGCGTACATCTGCGCCAAAACTTCCGGCCTCCCTTCTGAAGCAGGGTGTATAAGCCGTCATCTTAACAGGCAGGTCCGATTCTTTTACAATCTCATCGCGGTAAATATTGGTAACCGGCACTTCGGCAGTAGGTATCAGGTAAAAATTATCAGCCGTTGCATGATACATCTGTCCTTCTTTATCCGGTAACTGGCCGGTACCATAAGCAGAAGCTTCATTCACCATCAGCGGGGGTAAATATTCGGTGTAACCTGCATCAGTATTGTAATCTAAAAAATATTGTATTAACGCACGTTGCAGTTTGGCCCCCTTGCCTTTGTATAAAGGAAACCCGCTGCCGGTAATTTTTACACCGGTCTCAAAGTCTACGAGGTCGTAGGTTTTTATCAGATCCCAATGCGGCACTGCAGTTGCAGGCAATACCGGTTTTTTGCCTGCTTCTCTTACCACAACATTCTCCTCGGGTGTTTTGCCTTGCGGCACAGATGTATGTGGCAGGTTGGGCAGTAAGATCACAGTATCGTACAGTTTCTTTTCTGCATCTGCCAGTTGCTGTGCAAGATTTTGCAATGTGGCCTTGCTCTGCGTTACTTCCTGTTTTTTATTTTCGGCAGCTTCTTTTTCGCCCTTCCCCATCAGCATACCAATTTCTTTACTGGCTGCATTCAGTGCCGCCTGCATAGCCTCCGATTCGGTCTTTAATTTGCGTACCTGCTCATCCATTTCCAGTATTGAATCTACCATCGACAGATCGCCAAAATGTTTAACCGCTAATTTTTCTTTTACCAATGCTGTGTGCTGCCTGATATAACTGATCTGTAACATCTGTATATAAAATTTTCAGCAAAGGTAAGGAAGTGGCTTACAAGCTGCAAGCCGCAAGGAGACAATCTCATTTTTTTAAGGCTTTGCAGATATTAGCTTAGATTGATTGTACGATTAGTTGCCCCTTTAGGGAGGTGGAGGGGGTTTTTGTTATATTTGCAGGATGCAACACCTAACAGAAGATTTACAGGTACGCTGGCTTAAACTCCGCATCAAACTAAAAGAACGCTTCGGCATCAAACCCGATATGGACGGTATTCTATTCCTCATAGGTATCCAGGAACTGGGCACCGGCAAACAGGATTTCAGCAAGGAAGAAAAACAGGACCTGATGCATATTGCCGTTTGCACCGTACTTTCGCTCAGCGGTTATTATGCTCATGAAGGAATTGATGAAGATGGCTGGCCTCATTTTAAACAGCTGAAACCTTTACCTGGTTTTATTATGACCGAACAGGAAAATTTCTTAAAAGACCATATTCTGCTGTATTTTCAAAATCAAAATTTTATAGACTACTAATTTTATGAAAAAAATGAAGACGCTCTGTACACTTGCTTTAGTATGTTTGTTTGCGACCACTGTTACCGCCCAGGTAAAAAAGCCCGTTGTAAAAAAAGCAACCACCACAAAAGCTGCTGTTAAAAAACCAGCAACCACTGTAAGAAAGACAAATCCTTCCTCAGTAACTAAATTGCCCGGCACCCGCGTAAAGATCACAACAGATTCAGGCGTCATGGTCATTCGTTTGTATGATAAAACACCACAACACAGGGATAATTTCATAAAACTGGCAAACGAACATTTTTTCGACAGCCTGCTGTTTCACCGCGTGATACAAGGGTTCATGATACAGGGCGGCGATCCGCAAAGTAAATACGCCCAACCCGGCCAGATGCTGGGCATGGGCGATGTTGGATATACCATTCCGGCAGAATTTGACAGCAGCCTCTTTCATAAAAAAGGGGCATTGGCGGCAGCCAGAACACCCAATCCTGCAAAAGCCAGCAGTGGCTGCCAGTTCTATATTGTGCAGGGCAATACATTAACCGATGCCGATCTGAATATGATAGAAATGCAAAAAGGAATCAAATATTCTGCTGCACAAAGGAATATTTATAAAACCATTGGCGGAACTCCTTTCCTGGACCAGGATTATACCGTATTTGGCGAGGTAGAAAAAGGCCTGGAAGTGATTGATAAGATCGCATCAGTACCAAAGGCACCCGGCGACCGGCCAATTGGCGACGTACGCATGAAGATAGAAGTGATCAAATAATTCTTGCCTGATGCCTGCAACCTTCAGGCAGGTATCGGGATAAATACTTATTTTGCACCAGATTCAGTCAACTTCAAATCATATAAAATGAATTTTCCCGAAAATCTCCGCTACACCAAAGACCACGAGTGGGTTTCATTAGATGGCAACACCGCTACCATTGGCATTACCGATTTTGCACAACGTGAACTGGGTGATATTGTGTATGTAGATATAACTTCCAAAGGCAAAGCTGTTGCTGCTGAAGAAGTATTTGGAACCGTAGAAGCTGTTAAAACCGTAAGTGATCTTTTTTCGCCGCTTGCAGGCACCATCACCGAAACAAACCCGGCACTGGATACACAACCTGAACTGGTAAATACCGATCCGTACGGACAGGGCTGGATGGTAAAAATGACTGTAACTGATGCCGCTGATTTTGAAAAACTGATGGATTCGGCAGCGTATTCAGCTACTGTTGCATAGCAATAATCGTCCATGCATAATTCATCCGAAAAGCCATCTGTAAAAAGATTCATTCCAGGCATTGCCTGGTTTTTTCTTGTGCTGTTTTTAATTTGTTTACCGGGGTCCGATATTCCGCCGGTTGAAAACTGGCTTAGTTATATTTATTTCGATAAATGGGTACATGTGGGGTTATTTTCTGTATTGACCTTTTTATTCATTTACCCCCTTAGAAAACTGGATCTGACAGTAATTGTAAAAAAAAATACTGCCATTAAAATTGCCCTGGCAGCATGGATATGGGCATTAACAACAGAATTCATTCAAAGATTCTTTATACCCGACCGCAGTTTTGATATGTATGATTGGGCTGCAGACAGTTTTGGCATTTTAGTTGCCTATACCTGGTGCCGGATAAAATACCTCAGTTAAAAAACCGCTATAAACAGGCCTGTTTTGTATTTCAGCTTGAAAATGAACAGGTTTAGCTTACATTTGTATTATGCTAAATACCGAGAACATGGAGTACAATACTACCAGGAACTTTTTAGTCATGAGAGAATATGGAAGACATATTCAGAAAATGGTTGAATACCTGTTATCTATTGAAGATAAGGAAGAAAGACAGCGCAATGCCTATGCTGTAATTGAACTGATGGGGTTTTTAAACCCTCATTTAAAGAATGTGGAAGATTTCCGCCATAAGCTTTGGGATCATCTTTTCCTGATCAGTGATTTTAAACTGGATGTGGAAAGCCCCTATCCTATCCCTACCAGGGAAACCTTAAAAGCCAAGCCCGAGCGTTTGCGTTATCCGAAAAGATATCCAAAATTCAATCACCTGGGCAAAAATATTGAAGTGGTAATTGATAAGGCGCTCCAGGAAGAAAACCCGGAGAAGAAGCAGGGCTTTGCCAATGCTATTGCATATTACATGAAGCTCACCTACAGCAACTGGCATAAAGAACTGGTGCATGATGATAATATCCAGACCGAATTATCGGCCATGACCAAGGGCGAACTTGAATTCAATAACCGCCCGTTCGTTAAGCACCGGGTGGATACCCGTGATGAAAATGAATATGGTAAACGTAGCGGCGGCAGTAATTTCCGTAAAAACTATGGCGCACGTAGTAATAGCGGTGGTGGCGGACGTGATAACAGGAATGCAGGGGGAAACCGCGATAACCGTGGAGGAAACCGTGACAACCGCGGAGGAAACAGCGGTGGCAATGGCAACAATAACAACCGCAATTTTAAAAAGAGATATTGATAATGTGCTGATTTGCCAATGTGCTGATTTGCTAATTAATTACCCTGATTCAATTCAGGGTTTTTTATTTTTCGGTTCTGAAAATTCGTGTAATTCGTGTAATTCATTTTAATTCGTGTAAAAATTAAGCATGCAATCATTTGAAGTAAGAGGCGGAAAAAGATTATCCGGGGAAATAACACCACAGGGTGCAAAGAATGAAGCGCTGCAGATCATATCTGCCGTATTATTAAGTCCTGAAAAAATCACTATTTCCAACATTCCTGATATTGTGGATGTAAACCTGCTGATAGAGCTGCTGGGCGAAATGAAAGTTAAAGTGGACAGGCAAAGCCGTGATACCTGTGTTTTCCAGGCAGATGATGTGGATGTGGATTACCTGCACAGCGAAGCCTATCACAAAAAAAGCGGAAAGCTGCGAGGCTCTGTAATGCTTGCCGGTCCTATGATAGCCCGTTTTAAAAAAGCATACATCCCCAAACCCGGCGGCGATAAAATCGGCAGAAGCAGGTTAGATACCCATATCATTGGTTTTGAAAAACTGGGAGCCAAATTCTCCTATCATACCGATGATGGTTTCTTTCACCTGGAATCGGCAGAACTGAAAGGTGCCAATATCTTACTGGATGAGCCCAGTGTAACCGGCACAGCCAATATTTTAATGGCTGCATCCATGGCCGAAGGAACCACTACCATTTATAATGCTGCCTGCGAACCTTATATACAACAGCTATGTAAAATGCTTAACCGCATGGGTGCAAAGATCAGCGGCATTGGCAGCAATATGCTTACCATTACCGGCGTAGAGGCATTGGGTGGTACAGAACACCGCATGCTGCCTGATATGATAGAAGTAGGTTCCTTTATAGGCCTGGCAGCAATGACCCAGAGTGATATCACCATTAAAAATGCAGGCATTGACCATTTAGGTGTAATTCCTGAACGGTTTCAGCAACTGGGCATACAAATGAATTTTGTGGGCGATGATATTCATATTCCTACGCAGGAATTTTATGAGATCCAGAAGTACATGGATGGCGGTGTGCTAACCGTGTATGATCATCCCTGGCCGGGCTTTACTCCTGATCTTTTGAGCATCGTATTGGTAACCGCCATCCAGGCAAAAGGCAGCGTGCTAATACATCAGAAAATGTTTGAAAGCCGTTTATTTTTTGTAGATAAACTGATCGATATGGGGGCACAGATCATCCTCTGCGATCCGCACAGGGCCGTAGTTATAGGACTGGAGCGTGAGCAGCAGTTGCGTGGCATTACCATGAGCAGCCCTGATATACGTGCCGGAGTGGCATTGCTGATAGCAGCATTGAGTGCGCAGGGGAAAAGCACTATCCAGAATATTGAGCAGATAGACCGTGGGTACCAGAACATAGATGAGCGCCTGATCAGGTTAGGTGCCGATATAAAAAGGATTAATTAATTTTTTACAGGATGAAAAAATTAATACCATTGCTTCCTTTGTTTTTTGGGCTGGTACTGCTAAACGCCTGCCGCAACAAAACTGTTGTGCTGCTTACCAAAAGATGGGATTGTATGCAGGTTGATAATATCATTCCGCCCGGCACAAAAATGCTTTCGGCAAAAGACTCCGCAAATGCAGAGCAGCTTAAAACATTGCTGCAATCCATCAACTGGACCTTTACAAACAATATGCGTTACGAATGCGCCATCAATGACCGCATTACCGTAAAAGGCAGGTACGAGTTACTGGAAAACAATAAGATCATGATCTGTACACCCGAATCAAAGGTCAGCAGCAACCGCTATATTATTAAATTATTAACTGCCGATGAACTGGTACTGTCCGGTAATGCCGAAAACACCAATGTAGTTCTTCATTTCAGGCCGCACTAGGCCATCCATTCTGAACCACATAGGAACATAGTGGCATCAGTAAATAAAGTTCTATGTGGTTCCTGATGTTTTCCAGATTTGATGTGGTTCAAAATCCAAAATAAAAATAGTTTCTTTGCACATGGCAGATAATAATAAACTCATCATCATCACAGCTCCATCGGGTGCAGGTAAAACCTCCATCACCCATCACCTGATGAAGACCTTTCCGCAGCTGGCTTTCTCCATTTCTGCAGCCACCCGAAGCCCAAGGGGCAATGAAAAAAACGGGGTGGACTATCATTTTATGAGTGTGGATGATTTTAAAAATAAAATTCAGCATAATGAATTTGTAGAATGGGAAATGGTGTACGAAGGAAAATATTATGGTACATTAAAAACTGAACTGGAGCGTATCTGGCAGCAAAACAAAATTCCGGTGCTGGATATTGATGTAAAAGGCGCCATTCATGTGCAACAGCAATACCCGCAAAGCTCACTCAGTCTTTTTATACAAACCCCTTCAGTTGAAGAATTAAAGAAAAGGCTGGAAAGCAGGGGAACGGAAACGCCTGAATCGCTGGCGGCCAGGGTTAATAAAGCGGCTTACGAACTTTCATTTAAAGACCAGTTCAACAAACTGATAACGAATGATGAACTACAGCGTGCCTGTACAGAGGCGGAAGGCATTGTGGCTGATTTTATTGCGGGATAAAGCGTTTAAAAACTCTTTCTTACTTTTATACTATGGATTGGATAGCCTTTATAGCCATTATTGCTTCATTACTGCTGATCGGTTTTTTTGCGGGTATAGAAATTGCTTTTATATCTGCCAATAAATTATCGATAGAACTTAACCGTAAGCAGGGCACCAAAAGCGGTAAGGTATGGGGTGCTTATTCCGACCGGCCTGCCCGGTTTATCGGTACTACCCTCGTAGGCATTAACCTGGTTTTTGTGGTATATGGTCTGCTGGTGGTAAATATGTTATCCCCCATCTGGTTATGGATAAAATCGAACCTGCCTGCATCGGCCAACAACTGGGTTGATTATATCAAGCTTTTTGTTGAAACGATTCTTTCTACCCTGATTGTACTTTTTGTAGAGTTTATATTCAAGGCTTTTTTTAAGGCAAGAAACAGCAGTATCCTCAGTTCAGATATCATCAGCAGCATTGTTCAGTTCTTTTACTGGATGTTTTCATCCATCGGGTCTTACCTGGTAAATATGTCGGAGTGGATATTAAAAACGCTGCTGGATGTAAAAATAAACAACAAGAAAGATGTTTTCAGTAAAGTGGACCTGGAACATTTTATACAACAGAGCAAAAGCCATGAGGAAGAAGACAGCAGCGAGCTTAACAAGGAATTGTTTGAAAACGCATTATCGCTTAGCGAGACAAGATTAAGAGAATGCCTGATACCACGCAAGGAAATTGAAGCAGTTAGTATAAAAGCAACTGTGGAAGAAGTAAAGGCAAAATTCATCAGTACCAAACTGAGTAAACTGGTTGTGTTCGATGAGAATATTGACAGCATTACCGGATATATTCACCAGCTTGACCTGTTTAAGCACCCGGCAACCGTTAATGAAATTTTATTACCCATACCTACTGTGCCTGAAAGCATGACCGCCACCGACCTGATGAACAAATTCAGCAAAGAAAGAAAATCAATAGCCTGGGTCATTGATGAATTTGGTGGCACAGCCGGCATTGTAACCATGGAAGATTTGCTGGAAGAGATCTTTGGAGAGATACAGGATGAATATGATACGGATGAGTTTGTTGACAAGCAATTATCGGCCAACGAATTCATTTTCAGTGGCAGGATGGAACTGGACCTGATCACTGAAAAATATAAACTGGAATTTCCGGATGATGAAGAGACAGAAACATTGTCGGGCTATATTATTAAAAACCATGAGCAGATACCCAAGTTAAAAGAGCATATCATTATAGGCAACTACGAAATTGATATTTTAAACGTAAGCGACACCCGGATTGAAATGGTGAAGCTGAAGGTTTTAAAATAAGCAGGTCGCCCCGGATTTTCATCTTCATTATTTCATTCTCATGATCATTGCTGTTAATACCCACTTGAATAAAGAAATGCAGCCTGAAGGCTATGAAGCATTCCTGTTTTCCATGCTGGAATATTTATCAGCGAAATTTTCACAACATCAGTTCCTGTATATTTTTGATGAACCTTACCCTGGAAAAATGATGCCGCGCTGGACGTCGATGATCACCAGCGGCAGCTCGGTCATCACCGCGAGGCCGATGGTCTCGGACTTCAGCGCGATACCCGGGCCGCTGGTCGTGGTGATGCCCAGAGAACCGGCGAACGAGGCGCCCAGGGCGGCGCCGAT
>JBJTMN010000560.1:0-3840 GCA_046070545.1 Ferruginibacter sp. | reverse complement strand
AAGATCTAAATCAATGTGTAGCGACCAAGTTGCCAAAGTTTTTTTATTCTCATCACTTAACCACGGTGCAAGCATGCCCGGAGTTTGTGAACCTTGACCTGGAAGTAGAAGTGCCAACATGAAGAGCAGTATTTTTCCCGGTTTTTGCTATCAGTAGTTACAGCATATTTATCCTCCAGTTCATTTAGCTGAACATGTATCTGCTGAATATAGTCCTGCTGGTTTATGATGCGTTTTTCCAACCTTTCCCAGAATGTATTCTGTTTTTCATATACCACAGCCAGCTTCTCCTTAAAAGCGTATTGCTTTGCCAGCCGGTCTTCCAGCTTTGCCAGAAACTCTTTTTGTTTTTGTTCCCATGCTGCATGTTTTTGTTCCCGTTCTTTCTGCCGCTCTTCCCATGCGGCTTTCTTTTGCTGCAGTTCTTCCTTATAAACAGCCCAGGCTTTATCCAGTTCTTCCTGCACTTCATCAATGGCCGCAAAGATCCTTTGCTTGTCTTCCCGGGTAATACCATCCCTGTTTTCGATCACAAATTTGCGCAGGTCTCTTAACCCTTCCGATTTTGTTTTAAGCGGATTTTGTACTTTGTTTTCCTCAGCACTGTTGTTCTGTAGCGATGCATCGGATGTGTTTAAACCGGCGCTGGTAAGCGCTGCAATGGTAGCCGTAATATCGGATATATTTTCCGGGGCAGCAGTGGGGTGGCATGCCCTGATGGCATATAACACAGCCTGGGTAAGTGCTGATGATTGTTCTGCCAGCTTTGTTCTTTCCTCACGAATCTGATTGTAAAATGCATCTTCAATTGCCTTCAGGGATTCCCGGTATGCTTTAAACCGGTCCCAGGCAGCAGTCCTGCGCTCACGATTTGGCCAGTTGCTTTTCCTGATGAATTCCGCCGTTTCTGAAACCTGCTTTTTAAGTACCTCAATTTCTTCTTTGCTTAATAAAACAGGATTGGTTTCATCACCCAATGCCTCTTTAACCTGATCGATCTGTGCTTCTGCCTCGGCGGCAAATTTTTCACTTTCCTTATCCAGTACGGCCTGTCGTTCTTTCAGTGCATCCAGCAACAACTGCAATTGGTTCCAGTTTTCCTGGCGTTCCTGGCTGTTTGCAAAGCCTGTTAGTTTAAAGTTCTCAAAAAGTTCCTTACGCATAGCAGATACTGCCCTGGAATCAAGGCTGTCAGCTACGTTATCTTTAAGTTGTACCTGTATTTTTACAATTGTTTCTTTCAGTTCTGTAATTGTCATATCCTTGAATGGCGGCCATTTTTTTTGCAAATTTACAAAACGGACGGTTATTGCAGATTTGTTTTACTGGTGTATATTACAAGCATGAAAAAGAAAATCTTTTTATCGGCCTGTATCTTGTTGTTTTGTTCAATTTCAAGAGCCCAGCTGCAAAACTACCTCATCACAGGTACCTATACTTCGGGCAAAAGTGAAGGGATATATGTATTTCGCTTCAACAGTGCTGATGGTACAGCCAGCCCGGTAAGCCAGGTGAAAATATCAAACCCGTCTTTTGTGGCAGTTTCGCCCGATGAACAATTTGTTTATGCTGTTGAGGAAGATGCAGCCAATGGAAAAGGTGGAAATATCAGTGCTTTTTCTTTTAGTAAAAAAACAGGCGTACTTACATTTATTAACAGGCAGCCAACCGAAGGTGATCATCCCTGTTATGTAAGCGTGGATAAAACAGGCAAATGGGTTGCTGCCGGAAATTATAGCAGCGGCAGTCTGTCTGTATTTCCTGTTGAAGCAAACGGAGGCCTGGGCAAGGCTTCCACAACTATCAAACATGAAGGATCGGGCCCCAATAAAGCCAGGCAGGCTTCGGCACATGTACACTGCACTTTTTTTTCTGCCGATAACCGTTTTCTTTTTGTGCCCGACCTGGGAATGGATAAACTGGTAATCTACGCCTTTGATGAAAATACCGGGAAGCTTACAGCAGCCAAACAACCTTTCGCCGCATCGGAGCCGGGTGCAGGTCCACGGCATATCTGTTTTAACCCATCCAACAGCTTTGCCTACCTGGCAGAAGAATTAAGCGGTACGGTAGTAACTTATAAATACAAAAACGGAAAGTTGAAACAAAAGCAACGTATCAGCACTATGCCGGCAGGGGATACCAGTTTTGCCGGCAGCGCCGATATTCATGTTTCACCCGATGGCAGGTTTCTCTATGCCTCTAACCGGGCAGAAGCCAATACCATTGCTATATTCAGTATCAACCAGCAAAACGGAAAGTTGACGCTCATTGGTCACCAGTCTACCCTGGGTAAAACACCCCGCAATTTTAGTTTTGATCCATCCGGGAATTTTTTACTGGTAGCCAACCAAAACAGCGATACAATTGTTGTGTTTAAAATTAACAGGGAAACCGGCATGCTCACCGATACCGGCAACAGGATAGAAGCAGGGAAACCGGTTTGCTTAAAGTGGATACCCGTGCAATAAGGCCTGCGCAAAAAACTGCCGCCGGGAAAATCTCGTTAGTTTTATAACCTTATTACTGACCTGTTAACAGACTATAATGCAGCGGAAGCTTTTTTTTCTTGTACTCATTTCTTTACTTCCGCTTTTTTCATGGTGCCAGTCTTCCGGAATATCCGGAACCATCTACGATGCAGTTACAAAGGCTCCGCTGGCATTTGTGAGTATTACACTTAAAGGAACAACCACCGGAACCGTTACGGATATTGACGGGCATTTTTCTTTTCCAAAGCTGCCGGCCAATGCGGTATTGCTGATCAGCTATATCGGGTACAAAACCAGGGAGTATAAAGTTGATAAAGCTGAGACTGCTGTATCTGTTTTCATCCAGCCTTCAGATGGTCAGCTGGAAAATGTTATCATTTCTACCAATGAAAATCCGGCACACCGCATCATTAAATTACTGCAACGAAACAAAAAGAATAACGATCCCGAACAGCAACCGGCTTTTAAATACAATGCCTATACCATTGCTGCCCTGGCTGGTGGCGACCGTTTCTGGAACGGCAATGGTAACAGGCCCGACAGCAGTAAACAAAAGAGTACCAATGCTCAGGTAGAGCAGATGAACAAACAGATGAATAAAGTAGTAAAGGCATCTAAAGATACTTCGGGCAAAACGCTGGGAAGCCAGCTGGGCAAAAGGTTTAAAGAGAATTACCTGATGCTTACCGAATCCTATACCGAGCGTATTTATAAATTTCCGGGACAGACAAAAGAGACCGTACTGGCAACTAAATTCTCCGGTTTAAAGAATGCAACCTTTGGCGTAACCACGTCCGATTTTCAGCCCTTTGGTTTCTATAAAGATTACCTGGTGATGAACAATGTAAGCTTTGTAAGCCCCGGGACAGAGGGCAGCATTAATATGTATAAATTCAGGCTTAAGGAAAGGATACCACACGAAAAGGATACAACCTATATCATCAGTTTTGAACCCAGGGCGGGTAAAAATTTTAAAGGGCTGAAGGGTTTGCTGTATGTGAATTCAGATGGTTATGCCATAGAGAACATTATTGTATCGCCGGCAGATGAAAAGGGTATGATCTTTACTTTCAGGCTGCAGCAAAAGTATGAACGGGTAAGCGGTAAATGGTTTCCTGCGCAGTTGAATTCCACGCTTTCTCAAAAAGACCTGCGCACCGATTCTGTTTTATTATTCTGGGATTGCAGGAGCTATATTACAAACGTAGATTTCAGCAAAACATTTACCAAGGCAGATTTCTCGGATGTAAAACTGGAATACCAGCCGCTGGCAGGTAAAAGGGCCGACTCAACCTGGCGCAGGATGCGTACCGATTCATTAAACGATAAGGGAAGGATAACATACGAA
>JBJTMN010000559.1:0-3573 GCA_046070545.1 Ferruginibacter sp. | reverse complement strand
CGGAAGTTCAACACCCAGGTCGCCACGGGCCACCATGATGCCATCACTTTCCACGATGATATCACGGATATTCTTTAATGCCTCGGGCATTTCGATCTTTGCAATGACTTTTATCTTGCTTTGCTTTTCGGCGATCTTACTTTTTAATTCAACAATATCCTGTTTTCTGCGTACGAATGAAAGCGCCACCCAGTCCAGGTTATTTTCGATGATGAATTCAAGATCAGCATAATCCTTCTCTGTCATGGAAGGCATGGTAAGCTCCGAATCCGGAAGATTCACTCCTTTCTTCGGTAAAAGGGTTCCGCCAATGGTAATGCTTACCAGCACTTCTTTTTCGTTGAGGATGGATTTAACTTTCACTTCCATCTTGCCGTCATCCAGGAAGATACGTTCGCCCACTTTTACATCGGTAGTAAGGTTTGGATAGGAAACATATACTTTATCCTTTGTGCCCACCTGTTTTTCAGTGCTGAAAATAATATCGGCGCCTTCTACCAGTTCTACCTGCCCGTTCTCCAGGTCGCCCACCCTTAACTTGGGGCCCTGCAGATCGCCCAGTATGGCAACATTAAAGGGTTGCGATTTATTGATGGCACGGATATGGTCAATGATCTCTTTCTTGTTTTCGTATGCCCCATGAGAAAAATTAAGTCTGAAGACATTTACACCTGCCTTGGCCAGTTCCAGTAATTTATCATAGTTGTCGCAGGCAGGTCCAACAGTTGCTACAATTTTTGTTCTCTTCTGCGAATGTGAAATACCGGCTTCTTTATCCATTTGCTGGTGCAGGTACTTACTGATGTGTTTGCTCATTTACTTGATTGGGTTCTGTTTAATGAATGCTTGATTCTTGATGCTGGATACTGGTTTCTGGATAAGGGCCTTACAATTTAATCTGCCATCCAGTATCAAGTAACCAGTATCAAGTAGAGGCCTTTACGTTGCCAGTATCTTCACGATCTTCAGCCACTCTTCGCTGATGCGTTGTTTTTTCTTGATGGCTTCATCCAGCGGAATATAGTTGATCTTGTTATTTACAACACCTACAAAAACATTATGCCTGCCTTCAACCAACGACTCTACTGCATGGTAGCCCATGCGGCTTGCGATCAGCCTGTCGAAGCAACTCGGTGATCCGCCACGCTGAATATGCCCCAGGATACAAACCCGTACTTCCAGCAATGGAAGGCGTGATTTGATCACTTTGGCCACTTCATTACCACCACCAAATTCATCACCTTCGGCCACCACGATCAGGTTTACCAGTTTGTGGCGCCTTTCTTTTTCCTGCAGTTGAGATATGATGACTTCTATTTCTGTCTTGCGTTCCGGTATCAGGATATTTTCGGCACCGGTAGCAATTCCACTATGCAGGGCAATATAACCGGCATCACGGCCCATTACTTCAATGATGAAGAGACGGTCATGCGCTTCGGCAGTATCACGTATCTTATCAATGGCTTCCACTGCTGTATTTACTGCCGTATCAAAACCAATGGTAAAATCGGTACCGGCAATGTCTTTATCAATGGTTCCCGGCAAACCAATACAGGGAATATCGAATTCATTGCTGAATATCTGGGCTCCCCGAAAACTGCCATCGCCACCAATGATCACCAAACCATCGATACCATGTTTTTTTAAATTATCGTAAGCTTTTTTTCTGCCTTCAGGCCCAAAAAACTCCTTACAACGGGATGTTTTTAAAATAGTACCGCCGCGCTGGATGATATTGGCCACGCTGCGGCTCTCCATTTTAAAGATGTCGTTTTCTACCATGCCACTGTAGCCACGCATAATGCAATATACTTCCAGGCCATGATATAGCCCGGTACGTACAACAGCTCGTATACAGGCATTCATCCCGGGGCTGTCGCCGCCCGATGTTAATACACCAATCTTAGTAACCTTCTTTTTCATGTTTCAAAAATAAGATTTATACGGGTAAAACCCACCCGTCCGTTAAACGGGTAATCATCTGGCAGGCAATCGTTAAGATTTTTTCGAGCCGCAATGGTACTACATCCTTTCCGGTACAGCAATGCCCAGCAATGCCATACCGCTTTTTATAACGTTTGCGGTGAATAAAGAAATCTGTAAACGCAGTTGTTTTTTTTCTTCTGTTTCGGCGTTGGCCACTGAAAGTTCTGAATAAAAAGAATTAAAAGTTTTGGCAAGATGGAATATATAATTGGCAATAACAGATGGATTATGCTCCAATGCAGCCTGTTCCAAAATAATAGGATACTGCTCTGCTGCGACGATCACTTCTTTTTCGGCTTTTAACAAGTCAGCGGTTATTGAGGCATTGGTCATTGGTGATTGACCGCTTTCTGACTGCTTTCTTAAAATGCTTTTTATTCTTGCATACGTATATTGTACAAAAGGTCCGGTAAAGCCATGGAAATCGATACTTTCTGCCGGGTTGAATACCATGGTCTTTTTAGGGTCAACCCTTAATAAATAAAACTTCATGGCGCCTAAACCAATGGTATTGTATAAAGACTTCAATTCTTCTGCAGTAAAATCCTTCACCTTACCTAGTTCCTCGGTATGCTGTGCAGAGGTGCTGAGCATTTCCTCCACAATATCATCAGCATCAACCACGGTCCCTTCCCGGCTTTTCATTTTGCCACTGGTAAGTTCTACCATGCCGTAGCTGAGGTGGTAAATGTTTTGGGCATTGGGCATGCCCAGTTTTTCGCAAATGAGTTTCAGCACCTTCATATGGTAGTTCTGCTCGTTACCTATCACATAAATGCTTTGATCAATCTTGTATTGCTGGTATTTCTGCAGGGCCAGGCCAATATCCTGTGTAATGTATACTGAAGTACCATCACTGCGCTGCACGATCTTTTCATCCAGTCCGTCAGCAGTCAGGTCTATCCAGATGCTGCCATCATCTTTCTGGTAAAACACTTTTTTATCCATGCCCTGCTTCACAATGTCTTTGCCCAACAGGTAGGTATTGCTTTCATAGTAGGTCTTGTCAAAGTCGGCGCCAATGCTGTTATAGGTAACATCAAAGCCGGCATACACCCAGCTGTTCATGGTTTTCCAGAGTTCCATTACTTCGGGTTTTCCGTCTTCCCAGTCAAGCAGCATTTGCTGTGTGGCTTTCATGATAGGCGCTTCTTTTTCTGCAGTGGCTTTATCTTTTCCTGCGGCAATCAGTTGTTCAACCTGCTTCTTATATTCGTCGTTGAATTTTACATAGTAGTCGCCCACAAAATGATCGCCCTTTATGCCGGTACTTTCAGGTGTGGCTCCATTGGCAAAAAGCTGCCAGGCTATCATACTTTTGCATATATGTATACCCCGGTCGTTCACGATGCAGCTTTTCACCACTTCGTAACCATTGGCTTTTAAAATTTCGGCAACGCTCCATCCTAAAAAGATATTTCTTAAATGGCCCAGGTGCAATGGCTTATTGGTATTGGGTGAGGCATATTCCACCATCACTTTTTTACCATTCATTGCTTTTTTGCCATAGCAGATATCGTTGTGGTTTTTTTGCAGCAGGTCCTGCCAGTAAGCATCGGCAACAGTAAGGTTTAAAAATCCTTTGAT
>JBJTMN010000558.1:0-4432 GCA_046070545.1 Ferruginibacter sp. | reverse complement strand
AAAATGGCAATAATCATAAAAAAAATTATGGCAAAGCCCCGTTTAGTTAAACGGCCATATAGCTTAGTGAACGGTCCGCGCCCCCGGGTATATACAATATAAAATAAATAATAAAATACTGTCATTACTCTGTACCGGTACCCCGGAACCCGCCTCCCGCGGGCTATACAGGGCAAATGGCAAAAGCGGGCACAAAAAAAAGGAATGCCCCGCAGGCCATTCCTTTCATAAAATTTGTTTTATAAGTCAATTCAGTTACCGGTAACAGTTACGTGTTTACGGTAACTGTACCACTTACCCCTGTTTTTCCGCTTCCTGCTGCTTCCTTCCCTCCCGGTATTTCTTTACACCATAGGCAGCACCTGCCGCCAGCAGCAGGCCGAGGCCGCCGTCAACAGGCGTATCCTGCGGGTCGGGCGGGCCCTGCGCCAGGGTGATCATGGGTAATGCCATGCATAGCAGCATGATCAGTAACGTATATAGTTCTCTTTTTTTCATGGCGTACTTCGTTTAAGGGTATTAGTTTTTAACGATCTTTTGTGTTGTTTTAAATCCATTGCTTCCGCTCAGCTGCAGCTGGTAAGTGCCCTTACCCATTCCGGTACCGGGGTTAATACTGCGACTGGCCTGGCTGCCATCATGCTGCAGTTGCTCACTGTAAAGCAGCTGGCCCATATTGTTATACAGGCTAAGCAGGTAGGTTCCTTTTGGCAAATTATACAGATCCACTGTAAAGCTGCTGCCTGGCAACGGGTTGGGATATACTACCATGGCAGGCTCTCCCTTGCCATACAGTACCCGTACAGTCTCACTGTAACGGGTATTGCCGGCTTTATCGGTACCCCTGATGCGGTAAAAGCTGGTACCCATAACCGGGTTGGCATCCAGCCAGCTATAGTTAACCGTAGCAGCGCTGTTGCCTGCTGCCGCTGTGCTGTTCATTTTTACAAAAGCGGTACCATAGGCCTGGCGCTCCACTTCGTAACTGCTCATATCCGTTTCTGTTTTAGACGACCAGTCGACCTGCACGCCTGTACTTTGTGCTCCGGAACCTGCGGCCTGTGCCGCTTTGATGGTGATCACATCCACACCGGTTGGGTTGCCGAACTGACCGAACACGATTTTAAAGCGGTCGGTTGCGGCAGAAGCCGGGTCATCAGTAACGGTGAACCGTACTACCGTAGGAGCGGTAACACTCAGCAGGCTGCGGGTACCCAGGAAGTTATCTACCAACTCTGCTTTCAGGTTTGTATTGGTAAATTCAGCAGGGGTGAACTCAAATTCATAGGCCTGCTTTTTCATATTGTTCATGTACAGTGGCAGGTCATCCGATTTGCCGATCACAGGCCTGCTCTCGATGGCCAGGCGTTTGCCGTTGCGGCTGATGGCAATATTTTCGTCCCAGTTGCCGATCTCTTTTGCGTCATTTCCATCCACGGCTGCATTAAAACCATCGCCATACAGGGCAGTAACCCCATCGGCTACCCGGCGAAATCCGTTGGGTTCGGTATAATACAGTTCAGTGCGGAAAGATTGTACCGGAGGCGGAGGAACCAGGAAAACATCGTTGTTGTTACCGGCAGCCTTGTGGGCTTCCTGTATGCTTATGACCGGCGGATCTACCAGGGCTTCCACAAAGAAGGCCTGGCCCGGCTGTATGTACTGGGTAGCTGCACCCGAACTGGCAACACCCAGTATGCTAACTGTTACAAAACCACCCCGGGTTCCAAAATTGGGATCCCAGAAGGTATAGAAGGGAGTGATATTGCTGCTGGCAGCATATACCAGGTTCCAGTCGATGGGTGAAGGATATGGGTTGGTTACCAGGTTAAGGGCCCCGGCTCCTGCAAAAGGATTGGTAAAGGTTGTTTGAGTGCCCTGTACCAGGGAGCCGGTTGTACGCAACGTGGTGGCGCTGGTTGGCATATTGGATGCCAGTGGCAGGGTCATATCCTGGTTGCGGTCGCCACGTACATACAGGAAATAACCAGTGAGAGCATTCAGGGTTCCACTGGTGCTTGTTACGGCAGTATAAGTTGGTGTAAGACCGTTGGCAACAGTATAGAGCGAAGGCGCATTTGATAAAGTTTTATCAAAGCCATTGGCATTGCCGCCGCTGCCGGTTATCTGCGTACCATAGCCGGGCACCGGGTCAATATTGGTACCTACGGCGGTATTCATACCGCCTTCCATCCAGCTGGCATTGATGCTGCCGCTGGTATTTACGGTGGGTGCCAGTAAGCGGTAGGCCCTTCCGTCGCCGCCTGCACGCAGTTTAATATAGCGCTCCATGGTTACATTGGTAGCACCGGTGAGGGTGCTGCCGGTAAGGTTAGCGATACGGGCGGTGCCGGTTGCATTTGATTTTAGTGTAAGGTTCTTTGCATTCAGGTTCAGGGATGCGCTGGTTAATGACAGGGTACCGTAGAGGTCCAGGGCTGTGCCCAGTGTCACACCCGCCGTATTGCTTATTGTTAGATTATTCAATGAGCGGCTGCCACTGGTAAAATTGAGCGTACCAAAAGCGGCAGAGGTACTGTTAATTACAATATTGGAAACTGATGAACCGGTAATAGTACCCGCGCCGGTTACAGTAGTAGCACCTGCAAAGAAGGTAAGTGTATTTCCGTTGAGCGATAAAGTGGCTGTAGCATTACCCAGTGCAATACCACCGCTGGTTGCATTGCCCACCAGGGCGTTGGTAGATCCGCCTGCGGTGGAGAGTATCACATTATTGCCCGCTGTATTGTTTGTGATGCGGAAGAAACGGGCGGTATTGCCATTGCCGGTAATGGTTTGCGGACCGGTACCGTTGGTTACCAGGGTATAGGAATCGGCATCTGCCGGGTTGGTAACCGTACCCAGGTAGGTCATATTGCCCGCCAGGTTAATAGTAGTAAAGGGCGAAGCGCTTGCAGCCTCGATACTTAACGGACCGTTGGTAGTACCGTCATAAATAATATTGCCGTTTACAGTGGTGGTACTGCCCTTAAATGTTTTGAGACCGCTGTTGCTTAGTTTCAGGTTGGCATAGGTAACAACATCATTGGTAGTATTTAAAATACTGGTTGCTGTTGTTTGTGCATATTCAACCGTAGAACCTGTTGCCAGAGTTCCCAGTGTAGGCAAGGTTGTATTTGCTAATGTCAGTTCTCCCCCGTTCTGCACATCAATTTTACCGGTTACAATATTGGTAGAGGGGATTGTAAAATCAACGCCGCTACCTACAATGATCTTTGAAGATGCGCCGGAAACGATCCAGTCGGCAGTTATGGTAGCCGTTGTCCTGTTTCTTATCTCAAAGGTTTGATTACTGCTTGTAAAATCTGCAGGCGCTGAGCCCGTACCATCCGTAGCTGTGCCCCAGGATGCAAGGTCTGTGAGATCACCGGTTGATTTTGAATAAAAGTATCCGGAGGAAACGCCTGACACGGCTATATTGGAAGCTGGACTAACCCCTGCTCCGGAATGGGCAATATTACCAGAAGCAGAGCCTACCGTTGCCGGATAATAGCGCACATAAATATTTACCGGCTCGCCCACGATATTACCCGTTCCGTTGGTACTGAGGGTTACTGTATTTCCATTGGTCCCTGTATATGTAGCGCTAGTAAGTGATACTTCAAAATCAGCCGGTGCAGTTACACTGATACCATCTGTTTGGTTAATAGTAAGATTGATACCGGAGATCGTGTACACCTGCTCGGCAGAAGGAACGCCAAAGGAAGTGCTGAAAGCGCTTAGTGGCGTACCGGTAAAAATAAATGTGGGTGTGGCAGGTACAGCTGTTGTACCGCTTCCCTGCGATTCGGCAGAATAATTGAATGCTTTATCTACTGTGTACACCTTATAGTAATAAGTAGTTCCCTGGTTCAATCCTACATTATCTGTAAAACTGGTACCTGTACCAATATACCTGATGGTACCAGTTAGGCTTCCTGTGCCATTAGTGTGCGTGTTACCTACTGCATATATTCCATTTTGATTTGGATCGTTATCTGCATTTGGATTTACACTATACCGTACTACAACATATCCGCCGCCATCAACGCCACCAGAAGCAGCTGCCCAGCTTACATCAAGTGAAGATGTTGTTGGATTCCCAACAGATACCGAACCGGGAGAATTGGGTGCTGTATTATCAGCTGCACCTGCATATAAAACATAATCATCAATATCTACACTTACTGCACTGGCTCCATTCATCCTTAAAACACCAATGCCATATCTGGGAGTTGCTGCCGAAGTACCGGATGTCATAGGTTGTTGAACAATTGTCCAGGTACCGTTTGTTCCGGCCATTGTAGTTGCCTGATATGTACTGTTAGTGCCACTTGATCCATCCGTGGAAACATTTCTTTGAAAATTGGTAACAGCGGTACCGCTGGCCGTTCTGTAAAAATACAACATCCTATACCGTGCAGTATTTTTA
>JBJTMN010000557.1:0-2772 GCA_046070545.1 Ferruginibacter sp. | reverse complement strand
TTATTTCTGCTGCCACTGCAGCTTTTGGCGCAACCATTTTCAAAAGCTGAAATTGCCCGCTGGCAAAAACAGGCTGCCAACGTAACCATCATTCGTGATAACTATGGCATACCCAATGTGTATGGCAAAACAGATGCTGATGCTGTTTTTGGATTACTATATGCCCAGTGCGAAGATGATTTCAGAAGAGTAGAGATGAACTATATTGAAAAGCTGGGCCGCCGGGCCGAAGTGAATGGAGAAAAAGACCTGTACAACGATCTGCTGATACGGCTGGTAATTGACAGTGCCGATGCCATTAAGGATTATAACAATGCCAATGACACTCTTAAGAAAATTTTTAACGCTTTCGCCGATGGCGTTAATTATTTTTTGTTCAAAAATCAACAGGTAAAACCACTATTGCTACAGCATTTTGAGCCATGGTATCCTTTACTATGGACCGATGGAAGCATTGGTTCCATCAGCACTGCTGGTATTTCTGTTGACGAATTAAAAAATTTCTATTCTGGTAATGATGAAGCACTTACTAAAATAGCATTTAAAGAAGAAGAGCCAACGGGCTCTAATGGTTTTGCTTTTGGGCCAACCATCACCGAAAGCGGTAATGCCATTTTATACATCAACCCGCATGTAACATTTTATTTCAGGCCCGAGGTACACATGATAAGTGAGGAAGGGTTAAATGCATATGGGGCCGTAACCTGGGGGCAGCCATTTATTTACCAGGGTTTTAATGAGCATTGCGGGTGGATGCACACCAGCAGCCAGGCCGATATATCAGATGCTTACATTGAAAGCCTTGTTAGAAAAGAAAACGATTGGTTTTATAAATACGATGGAAAAGAAATTCCTGTTATAAAAAAATCAATCAGCATTAAATACAAAACGGCGGATGGCCTTCAGGTAAAAAAGTTCAATGCCATTTTTACGCATCACGGCCCCATTATGGCCAGGCGCAACGGGCTGTATTTAAGTTTACGCCACAACAACCGCGATACAAAAGGTTTTATGCAAAGCTGGCTGCGTACCAAGGCCCAAAGCTTCAACGACTTTAAAAAAACAATGGACATGGGGGCCAACCCCAGCAACAATACCGTGTATGCCGATGCAGCAGGCAATATTGCTTACTGGCATGGTAATTTTTTACCCAGGCGTGATGCCAAATACGACTGGAGTAACCCTGTTGATGGAAGCACATCTGCCACCGAATGGAAAGGTTACCATACCGTGGATGAAAGTGTGCATATTTACAACCCGCAAAATGGCTGGCTGCAAAATTGTAACGCTACTCCTTTTACCGTTGCCGGAAAATTCAGCCCTCAAAAAAAAGACTATGCAACCTACCTGGCGCCCGAGGGTGAAAATTTCCGTGGCATCAACGCAGTAAGGGTGCTGGATGAGGAAAAGAAATATGATCTTGATAAAGTAATAAAAGCCGGGTACGATACAAGGCTTGCGGCATTTGAAGTGCTGGTTCCGGCATTGATCAGTGTATTCGAAACAACAGTTAATGCAACCGATACAATTTATACCAATCTTAAAGAAGCAATTGATACTTTAAAAAACTGGAATTTTCGCTGCAGCGAAAATTCTGTTGCCACCACATTGGCTGTTTGCTGGGGCGAAAAAATTTCACCCTCCATTAACTGGTTGAAAGGTATAGATGACCAGATTGAAAAAACAAAACGCTTTGCCAGCAATGGCTCTGTTATAAATATGATAGAACCGATGCTGGCGGTAGTTAACGAATTAAAAAACAATTTTGGTACCTGGCAGGTTGCCTGGGGAGAGATAAACCGTTTTCAACGCATTGCAAATGATATTGAATATACGTTTGATGATAGTAAGCCAAGCCTGCCGGATGGATTCGCCTCTGCAACCTGGGGCATGTTACCCTCTTACAGCAGCAGCACTTATCCCGGTACTAAAAAGAGATATGGTTATCATGGAAACAGCTTTATTTGTGCTGTTGAATTTGGAAAAAGAATAAAAGCCAAATCCTTACTGGCCGGCGGCGAAAGCGGTGATGTGAACTCAAAACATTTTTTTGACCAGGGGCAGATGTACAGTAAAGGACAGTTTAAAGATGTATTGTTTTATAAAGAAGATGTGCTGAAGCATGCGGAAAGAAACTATCATCCGGGGGAATGAGTTTTTCGTCATCCCTTTTGCTCTGTAATACTTTCCTGTACAAAAGTTGCCATTGATTTTTCTTCTGCCATACATTCCATATAGGCAAGCTCCATCATTTCAATATCATCCGGCAGTGTAAGCCCGGCTTTTGTAAATTCAGTTTTTACTTCCGCATACCATTCTTCAAAAGTTGTTTTTGTGAACATGGCCTGGTTGTTTTAGGTTAAAGAAATTACCAGCCACCTCCGCCTCCGCCTCCGCCACCACCTCCGCTGCTGCCACCGCCAAATGAGGAGCCACCACCGGATGAACTGGATGGTGGTGTGCTTGCCGAAGATATAGCACCGCTGAAAGAGGATGCAAAGGAGGAACTGAAATTATTGCTGTCCCTGCTCATGCCTTGAGAAAATGAAGTGACTGTTGAAACGCTGCCGTCAAGGCTGGCAGCATTAATGATCTCTTCGAACTTTTTACCCCATTCAATTTCGCAACCCAATGCAATGGCAAAGGGTAAATATTTTTCGTACAGTTCCAGTGATTTTTCAGGCGGGCTCATCATATCAAATCTTTTTTCATCGGCTGTTGCCAGGAACATGCGAAAACCCTCGATCTTATCGGCCAGTTGCCGACCCGCAG
>JBJTMN010000556.1:0-4001 GCA_046070545.1 Ferruginibacter sp. | reverse complement strand
ACAAAATGGCCAGGCAGGATTATGGTATTGATAACGGTAAGCCAGATACCACACAATTGATGAAAGACCAGTTCATTCATACCCAGTTTTTTGCTCTGGTAGATAAACAGCGCCGGGTTAGAGGTATGGTTTATGATGGATTGAATAATGATGAAGTAGACAAATTAATTAATGATATCAAAGGGTTGCTGAAAGAAAAAGTGACCACCAAACATTTTATGAACGGGTTTAGTAATACACCCAATTAGAATATGGAAGTGCTATTAGATATACTTAAAAAAAACCAGCTCAGCATAACTGAGGGGCGAAAAAAAATACTGGAATTGTTTTTAAACAGTCCTGGCGCATTGGCCCATGCCGACATTGAAAAAAGTACCGATGCTTCTTTTGACCGTGTTACGGTTTACAGAACCCTGCAGACTTTTGTAGAAAAAGGGATCATCCACAACATCCCAACTACCGATAATTCTATTTTATACGCTTTATGTAAAGACAATTGTGAAGCAGGCCATCACCACGATAACCACGTACACTTTATATGCGATGTGTGCGATAAAACCATTTGCCTGGAACATGTAGGTATTCCGGAAGTGAAGCTACCTAAAGGGTTCAGGCAAAAACAGGTTGATGTGGTGGTTAGCGGTGTTTGTGATGAATGTAAGTGATTGTTTGTGAAGTCAAGAACACATACCATGGCGGCATAATCTGAAAAGGAGACAAAAAAATCATCATTCCATTTCGGCCTTCACAAACTCCATTAACACTTTTATCTTATCCGGACTAAAATCAAATTTCAATCCTGCGGTTTCAAATAATTGTGGTAAGGTTTTGGTGCCGCCCAATGCAAGTGCTTTGCAATAGTTGTCCATTGCCTGTTCCCTGTTCTCTTTAAACTGCATCCACATACCAATAGCGCCCAGCTGTGCAATGCCATATTCAATATAATAGAAAGGCACTTCAAATAAATGTAACTGTCGCTGCCAGCTATTGCTGCGGTATGCTTCAAGCCCGCTGTAATCAATAACATCATCCTGGAATTCTTTCAGGATGGTGTTCCAGGTTGCAGTTCGTTCTTCCTGTGTGTGTGCAGGATGCTCGTATATCCAGTGCTGGAATTTATCAATAATGGCGATCCAGGGGAAGATCGTGATCACTCTTTCAAGCTGGTGTTCCTTTGCCCTTTTAAGATCGGTTGCATCTGTAAAAAAAGTTTCCCACTCATCCATACTCATCAGCTCCATGGCCATACTGGCTACCTCTGCAATTTCCATGGGGTATTCTTTAAAGCCATTCAGCTCCAAAGGATGTGCTAAAAAAGAATGAACTGCATGGCCACCCTCGTGCAGCATGGTGGTAACATCATGCATTTGCCCGGCAGCATGCATAAAAATAAACGGGGCGCCGCTTTCTGCCAGGGGACAGTTATATCCTCCCGGAGCTTTGCCCTTTCGGCTTTCCAGGTCGAGGTGCTTAAGCTCCTGCATTTTTTTCAGGCATTCACCAAAGAACGGGCGCAGCTTACTGAAACAGGCAATTGATTTTTCTATCAGTTCTTCGCTGGTTTTAAAAGGCATTAAAGGTTTTACTCCTTCGGGCTCTGCTTCAATATCCCAGGGGCGTAAAGTATCAAGTCCCAGTTTTTGTTTTTTATGCTGGTAGATAATATTCACCAGCGGCAACACATATTGCTTTACTGCATCGTGAAATTTAAAACAATCTTCTTTGGTATAATCAAAGCGACCCAGTTCTTTAAAACGATAGTCGCGGTAATTGCTGAAGCCTGCATTGATGGCTTCCTGGTTTCTTTTTCCGATCAGTTTATCATACAGGTCGTTCATTGCCTCTTTGTCAACCAATCTCCGTTCATTTATTTTGCGGTATACTTCTTCCCTTAATTTCCTGTCAGGATTTTCCAGGAATTTGGCAGCCTGTTGCAGTGTATATTCCTGGTCATTTACAGTTACCGTCATCTTGCCAGATATAACCCCGAATTGCTGCTGCATTACAGACAGCTCTGCCTGCAGCGGAATATTCTCTTCACGAAACAACTCAATGTTTTTACGCATACTACGCAGGTAGGTAAAATATTTTTCTGCATCCAGTTCTTTTGAAAGCGGATGATTTACCAGCTTTTTATTCAAGGCATCAGAATAAGGCTGAATTTTTGGCTGTATCTCCATACAGAAATAATTGAAAGCCTCTTCCAGTGTTTTGTTTTCTGTATCGCAGGTCATTTTTATCTGCCGCCAGCAGGCATCTTCATTGATCAACGCTTCCAGTTCACTCTGGTCTTTCAGCCATTTTTCAAGATCTTCCTTGCTGTCAATATTTCTGTCAAGCAGGTTTTTAAAATAAGGCTCCAGGCTTTGCCAGTCGGTTATGGTAAAATCTGCCGGAACAAAATGGCGGGGAAGTTTTTTTATATTGGCTGTGTACATGATCGTGGGTTGTGAAATGTGAGTTACGAAATTGAAAAATCCTGCCGCATGTTGGCAGGATTTCGAATATTAAAAATCTGTGTTGATCTGTTTAATCCGTGGCCAACTTAAGCCATCTTCCTCGGTGTATTGATCTTCCTGGCAGGTGCATTGCTTACTGCAGCTGCTTTTGTATTGGCTGCAGGTTTTGCCTTTACCGTCTCCTGTGCAGGAGCATCAGCGGTCTCGGGTAGCTCAGACAATTTGATCTCAACATTATTGGCTTTTAAGATACCAAACCATTTCACCATCTTCTTCATATCGCTGGCATACACCCTGCTGAAATCCATTGATGGATAAACCTGCTCAAAATATTTTTTTACAGCAGCAGCATCTCCCTCTGCAGGCAATTTTTCTGTACTGGCTGCCATGGCAGTAAATACATCTACCAGGTTCACATTATCTGCCATTGTAAAAACCTCAATACTTTCCAGGTGCGAAAACTGGTGAACACGGGTGCTTACAAATTTTGTGCTTTTATCTTCCAGCGATCTTACTACACCGCCATCTGCTTTAGAAGATAACAGTTCAAATAATCCCGGTAAGCCGGTTACCGATACCAATTTGCCATATTCCATAATTCGTCGTTTTAATTTTTAGGGCTGCAAGTTAATTCTAAAAAGGCAATTTATCTATTTGCTCAATAGTACTGCGTTAATAACCCGTTATTACCGCCTGTACAATATATATACCGCTTTTACCACAAAAGACTGCTTTTGCTTAAAAAAGCTGCTTTCAACGCTTGTTTTCTTTCAGTATGTCGTCTAACAGGCATACAAAAGAAAATTTATGAGATTAAGATCGGTTTTGTTAGTGTTGGTTCTTAGCCTGGCTGCAGTAGTGGCAAAAAGCCAGGATATATCATTAAAAGGTAAAATTGCCGACAAGACCGATAAGTCGGCCATTGCAGGTGCAACGGTAAAGCTGGTTTCGTTAAGAGACTCATCACAGGTAAAGCTTGTAGTTACTGATAAGAACGGAAATTTTGTTTTTAACAATCTTAATGCAAGCGGATACAGGCTATTTATAAGTTTTACAGGGTACGAAAAAGTGGAGCAACGGGTAAACCTGCAGGCCAGTAATATTACGCCGCTTAGCTTTAGTTTAGCAAAGGTAGCTACCGACCTTAAAGATGTGACCGTTGTTGCAAAAGCAGCACCGGCCAGGCAAAAAGGCGACACTACAGAATATAGTGCAGGCCAGTTTAAAGTAAACCCCGATGCAACAGCTGAGGATATGATCAAAAAACTGCCTGGCGTAACGGTAGCAAAAGACGGTACTGTAACATCCATGGGAGAACAGGTAAGAAAAGTAACCGTGGATGGCAGAGATTTTTTTGGTGATGACGCAACCGCAGCACTTAAAAATTTACCTGCATCGGTAATTGATAAAATCCAGGTTTTTGATAAACTGAGTGACCAGGCACAACTTACGGGCTTCGATGATGGCAATTCGGTTAAGACGGTGAACATTGTTACAAAATCGGGGATCAAGAACGGCCAGTTTGGAAGAATATATGCAGGA
>JBJTMN010000555.1:0-2617 GCA_046070545.1 Ferruginibacter sp. | reverse complement strand
GACTTATCCAGTAATGGTAACCTTGCTGCTAGTGTTAACCGTTGCCTGGATACTGATACTGAAGTTTAAAAAAAGCCTGCATGGCAGGCTGTCTGCATACATCAATATACTTCTGTTTATATATTGTTTGCTGGATGGTTTTATATTGATCAAAATGCAGCTGGCTAAACCTGCTGAGCCACTGGTGGATGCAGTGAAGTTTCATGCAGCCGCTGTTACACAAAAGCCTGATGTATATTTCCTGGTCTTTGACGGTTACCCCGGCCCGGCCAGCCTGAAAGACAGTTTTAATTTTACCAACGACAGTCTTAAACAGCATTTAACTGCAAATGCATTTAAAGAACTGCCTGTTTTTGCCAACTACGATCTTACCTATTTCTGCATGGCTTCAATGTTCAATATGCAATATGTAAAAAAAGATTTTGAAGATCTGCGTATTACACAAAGAGATTTTCAAAAACGGGGAGTAGAGATAAACCGGGCTGCCATATTTCCCATTTTTAAAACGATGGGTTACCAGGTAAACAATTTTTCTATTTTTGAAATTGATGACCTGCCGCCGGTTTCTGATAAAAATTCTTTTCTGCCGGCACATTCAATTTTACTTACCGACAAGATATTTCACAAACGCCTGATAAGAGATGTCGGTGACCGCCTGGGCAGGATCATTCCCTTCTGGAAGAACAGTGATTTTTTTGAGCATGATATTGATAACAAACGCTCCGAAGAATTGCTGATCCGGGATGCCTCCGAAAAAAAACAGTCGCCCCGGTTTGTATATGCACATTTTATGATGCCCCATGGCCCTTACTACTACGACAGCCTGGGTAATAAAAACCCTTTTGAAAAAATATCCGATCATAACCTGTGGCAGGATAAAACCCTGTTTGTTTCTTATATCAAATATGTGAACAGGCGCATGATGAACATGGTTGACAGCATCGTAAAACACAGTCCGCAAGCCATTATTGTGGTCATGGGCGATCATGGCTTTCGCTCCTTCAACAGCAAACAAATGGATCAGCCCCTGCGTTTCGATAATCTTTGTATGGCCCGTTTCCCCAATGGGAACTATGCAGCTATGAAAAACAAATGGAGCAATGTAAATCTCTTCCGCTATCTCTTTAACAGTCAGTTCGGGCAAAACATGCCTTACCTGGCCGACAGTTCCTTCACGCTGCGGTATTAATACCTGCGGGTTAATGAATAAGGTTTTATTTTTGATGAAATAACGGGCATGCAGCTTTTTAAAAAAATACCTTTCTTCCTTTTCTTACTGCTGGTATTTTTTTGCCTGCATGGCAGCGTGGAGAATTATGGCTACCTGGATGTACAGGAAGTACTTTGGGTGGCATTGGCCATTATCATTGGTATTACCCTTTTGTTTGCGTTTATCTGGTTCATCACAAAAGATCTGTTGCTTGCATCGCTGGTCAGTTTTTTCATCAGCAGCTGGTACCTGTTCTTCGGGGCTTTGCACGATCTTATAAAAGCTGCTTCCTTTTTACATTTCCTGCGATCCTATACGGTACTGTTGCCGGTATTGCTGCTGCTGAATGTACTGGTCATCTGGTGGCTCAAACGCAGTAAGCCACTCCATGGTAAACTGATGCTCTACCTCAATGTGCTTTTCATGGTATTTTGTATGGCTGATATTTTTATGCTGGTAAACAAAATAGTTAACTATAAAGAAACAGCCATTACCAACCCGGTACCCTTCGATGCATCCAAAGTAATCCAAAAGCCCAACGTATATTTTTTACTATTTGATGAATACGCCGGCTACAAAAGCCTGCAGGATAGTTTTGAATTTAAAAACGACAGTCTCTATACCATGCTGCAGCAGCAACAATTCAGGGAACTGCCCGTTTTTTCCAATTACGATTTTACACCTTTCAGTATCTCGTCTATCGTAAACATGAACTATGTACCCGAAAATTACAATAAGCAGTTACTTACCCAGCCCGATGTTCAGCACCGTTTCGGCGAGATCAGGAACGGGCAGGTGTTCAATGCTTTTAAAGCCATGGGGTATGATATTGCCAACTATTCCATCTTCGACATTAAAGGAAAACCTGCTTTATCGCAAAGCAATGGCCTCTTTCCCATACATGCAGCCCTGCTTACCAATAAGATCTTTCATAAGCGCCTGCTGAAAGATATTGGCTGGTGGTTTGTTACCGGTAAGTTTCAGCTGCCCTTCCTCAAAAAAACGGTTTTATACCACGATGATGAGTACAATAAACAGGTAGAGGAAAAGCTAACAGAACTTGCTTCTGCCAAAACCAGCAAACCCAGGTTCTGCTATGCACATTTCTTTCTGCCGCACGGACAGTATTTCCGGGATAGCAGCGGGGCTTTTAATACGCCTGCACAAATGTCCGACCTGGCCAATAAATCCCTTTATATCTCTTACCTGAAATATACCAACCAGGTCATCAAAAAGCTGGTATCGCATATCAGCACCCGTGACCCCAACGCCATCGTCATCCTCATGAGCGATCATGGGTTTTACGATTACCTGGGTACAGGTGGTTATCACTCCTTCAATTACAATAATATCTGCTTTTTGCGGTCCCCGGCTGCGGCAGATGCAGGCAACCTGCCTCACAGCAAT
>JBJTMN010000554.1:0-4056 GCA_046070545.1 Ferruginibacter sp. | reverse complement strand
TGTGTTTAACTAATTATACGCAAAGTTAAACAGAACGGTTTGAATTATTGTCATTTTTGTTTAATTTTTTTAAAAATAAATTAAACAAAACAGTAGGCCTTGTTATTGTTCTACATAAACAATACACATATTTTACATATTAAAGTTCTGCAAGGAATTCCATCACTTCTGCATAGGATTTTTTGAAGTTGATAGGTGGAAGGATCTTCTTTTCGTAAGTGTTTGTGAGTTGTCCGGATATGATCACCGGTGTTTTTGGGAAACTTTTACTGAGGTTGGTGATAAACTTATCGAAATTGAACTTTTGTCCAACGGTGGTTAAGTGGGTATAAATATAATCGGGCTTTTTCAGGTTAACAAGATATTCAACATCTTTTAAAGGAATACTACAGCCAAGATAAATGGTGCTAACGCCTTTGTTCCTGAGCATATAATTCATGAAGAGCAGGCTCAGTTCATGATATTCTGTTTCGGGCAGAAATAAAAGAACAGACTTATTTATTTTAACGGTAGTTCTTATTCCTTCAATACCAACGATCAGTTTTTGGCGGATGATATTGGTTACCAGATGCTCCTGGCCGGGATTGATGTGGTTGGTGAGCCATAGTATCCCTATTTTTTCGAGGAATGGAAATATGATCTGAGAAATTGCCTTTTCGATTCCTTTTGCTGCAATAAAATCACCAAGCACTTCTTCAAATCCTTCTATATCCAGGTCTATCATATTCTGGATAAGTGTATTCACAATCCTTTCCTGCAAGGCCTCCATCTGGTTCAACGAAAGTATCTTTTCATTGATCTCTGCCTGGTTCATCTTATCAATATGCGAAATTTTGAACCCGAATTTATTAAGCAGTGCTACGTTCAGCAGTTTCTTTAGTTCATCGTTACTATAAAACCTGATATTGGTGTCGGTACGGTTTGGTTTAAGGAAAGAATAGCGTTGCTCCCATATACGTATGGTATGGGCCTTTATCCCGGACAGATTTTCAAGATCCTTAATGGTAAACGAATGCATATGGTGGTTTTATTTATGCATATTACAACTTCGGGCTAAAATTGTTTAAATAACGGCGGAAAATAGCTTAACAAATTTACCAGGTTGCTTTAAAAAGCACGTTTGGGCAGGTTTTTAAAGACCTTACCCGTCAGGTTATTTTGCGGAAAGAGGATGGACCAGGCTGTAAGAAAAATGATCATGAAGTCGGTATACAAAGATGCATGCTCCTGGTACCAGAGCTCCAGTTTGCCTTTGTACAGGTAAATATTGATATACATAGCCCTGGGGTCGGGAGCTTCTGAAACAAGTTTTTCTTCATCCCTGAATATGAGAGAGCCAATACCTGTCATTCCTGGTTTACAATTGTAAATTTTTTGTTGCACTTCTTCCGGGTATTGCTTAAAACTCACTTCCATCAAAGGCCTTGGGCCCACAATGCTCATATCGCCTGTAAATACATTTATAATCTGCGGAAGCTCATTTATTTTGGTCATGCGTAATATCCTGCCAAACCTGGTAACCCGGGGATCGTTGCGTAACGTGATCTCACCTGTACCCATGTTCGGGCTGTTCTTAACCATAGTAGCAAATTTCCAGATATTGAAAATGCGGTTCTTATACCCGATCCTTTTTTGAAAATAAAAAACCTCGTGTTCGCCGGTAAGCAATAAAATAATAATGGAAGGGATCAGTAGCGGGGACAAAATGATCAAAGCAATGCCCGCAATGAGTATATCGGTAAGTCGCTTTATTGGTTTGTACATATTTAACGTTGTTCGTTGCTGGTTGTTCGTTGTTCGGCACCAGGCTGAACCAGCATTCTCTTTCGATCAACGCTCAACGAACAACGAGCAACGTTTCTTAAAAAACTTCTTTTATTTTATCGCAAACAGCTTTCAGATCTTCGTTTGTAATATTGGTTGAGCAGGGAATGCTTAAACAACGTTGGTAAACAAAATCAGACTGGTTGGTTTTATTATAGAAAATATTATTTGCAAACATCCTCAATTGATTCATGGGTACCCAAAACGGGCGGCTCTGCATTTTGTGATCATTCAGAATTTTCAGCACGTCTTTTTGCTTTTCTGTCTTAATGGTTGGCAGCCAGCAGTTCGGGTTCACCTCTGTACTAACTTCCTGGAATTTAATATCACCCACACCCTGCAATTCATTTTTATAAAAAGCCATTACTTCCTGCTTGCGTTTGATAAAACCAGGAAGCTGTTCCATTTGTGCCACACCCATGGCGGCTGCAACGTTTACCAGGCGGTAGTTATAGCCTATCTCGTCATGTACGTATTCAAAGGGATCACTCTTGGCCTGTGTGGTTAAGTGCTTCGCTTTTTTTGCCAGGGCTTCATCATCGGTAACGATCATTCCGCCACCGCCGGTTGTAATTATTTTATTGCCATTGTAACTGAATGTTCCCATCAATCCAAAGCTACCAGCATGTTTTCCTTTGTAGTAAGATCCCAAAGCCTCAGTACTATCTTCAATGACCGTAACATTATTTTTTGCCGCCAGGTCCATCAGCCTGTCCATATCGCAGATATTTCCCAGCACATGCACAGGCATTAAAACCGGTATTCTTCTGCCGTCTTTTTTATAATGACAAACGCCGTTGCGTTGTTCTGTTTCTTCTGCAAAGAATTGTTCCAGCAGGTCCAGGTCCATCTGCCAGCTGCCGGGATCCGTATCTATCAATATCGGATCGGCCCCCGTGTATTTAATAGAATTGCAGGTGGCAATAAAAGTAATATTGGGAGCAATCACGTAATCATCAGCGTTAACGCCCATCATAACAAGGCAGATGTGAAGTGCCGTGGTACCACTGCTGGTAGCCACTGCGTATCTGGTGCCGGCAAATTCGGCACTCATTTTTTCAAACTGGTCAACATAGGCGCCCACGCTGCTAACCCAGCCAGTATCTAAGCAGTCTTTAACGTATTTCCATTCGTTGCCGGCCATGTTAGGGCCACTGAGTAAAAGCATATTCTTTGGGTTTTTTACTAAACGGAATATGCACTCTGTTTAGTATTGCTGTGCAAACCTACATAAAAAAATACTCCGGCCTTAATTGGCGGAGTATTAATTCATTATGAATGTGCTTTGCTTTTGTATTAAAACCTGAAAATGCTGGAAAAGATCAGTCGGTTCTCATCTTTCACCAGGTCGGCCACATAGCCTGCAGGATTGCCGATTGGCGCATTCCATCCATTGGGTGAGGTTACACCACCCTTACCCGAAAAATAAGGCACATTGGTATGGCGTGTTACAAACTCAACGCCAAAAGTGAGAAACTCGTTGGGCATAAATTGTACACAGGCAGAAGCATCCCAGCCTGCAAACTTGTCGCCGGGATTTTGTGTAAGCACGCCGTTGCCTGCAGGCAGCAATGCCAGGTATCTTCCGGGATTGTTGATATAGCCGCCACCCATCGTTAAAGCAAGTTGCTGTTTTTTGCCAAACCAAAAACGGTTGTACAGCATACCGCTTACAAAATTTTGTGCAGGCCTGGCACTATCGCCATTAAATGGTTTTACGCCGGCGCCGTTCTCAAAACCAAGATCGCCCGTTACCGAGATTGCCGCTTTGGAGATAAAATGATTATTCGGCCTGTTGTAATACCGATACACAACGCTGTTGTCTGTATGAAAGCGAAGTCGTTTTTTTTCATTAGGCGTATCCCAGCCAATATACGAACTCGACATCACAGAAATTTTTTCCTTCGGCCGCCACATAACCTGGTATCCAAGTCCCGGCATTTCATTGAACATTCCATAGGTTTGCCAACCATTCACGAACCACAGTTCCAGTTTCAATTTATCGGTGGGGAACATTTGCACCCTGGCACCGGTAAAGAACCAGGGTGTGTTATCACTGGTATAGGAAGGCTGATAATTCCAGTTCTCAAAATTGTTATAAGAGAGCAGACCAACATAAGATTTAAAGATGCCAAGATCAATATTGATACCATGCATTTTGTTTACATGAATCCCTGCATAGCCTTCGGTAACATAACGTAATGCATTGTACAGGTCGTACTGCCCACGCAG
>JBJTMN010000553.1:0-4383 GCA_046070545.1 Ferruginibacter sp. | reverse complement strand
CTTCCTTATCGTAAGCGATTTTATTAAAGCAGGCCGCGATCTGGGTGTGTTCATTGGACCGGGCCGTGGATCGGCCGCAGGCAGTGCTGTGGCCTATTGCATCGGTATTACCAATATCGATCCTATCAAATACAATTTACTGTTCGAAAGGTTCCTGAACCCGGAACGTAAGAGCATGCCTGATATTGACACGGATTTTGATGATGAGGGCAGGCAGAAAGTGCTTGATTATGTAGTGCAGAAATATGGCAAGAACCAGGTGGCTCAGATCATCACCTATGGTACCATGGCTGCCAAATCAAGTATTGCTGATGTATCGAGAGTGATGGACCTGCCACTGGCTGAAAGCAGGGCTATTTCAAAGCTGGTACCAGAAAGACCGGGCATCAACCTGAAAAGATTATTGCATGCACCCTTCACTATAAAGGAGGCAAAGGAAGGTGAGAAATCGCTGGAAGAAAAAGAACAGTTGCAGGCAGAGGATATTGAGAATGTAAAAAAATTAAGGGAGATATATGCCGGTGATGAACTGCAAAGTAAAATTTTGCATGAAGCAGAAATACTAGAGGGTTCAGTGCGTAACACCGGTATCCATGCATCGGCCATCATCATTGCACCCAAGGATCTTACTGAATTATTGCCGGTAGCCACTTCCAAAGAATCGGAATTATGGCTTACGCAGATAGAAGGTAATTCCATAGAAGAAGCAGGCGTAATTAAAATGGACTTCCTGGGTTTAAAGACCCTGAGTATTTTAAAGACAGCCTTGTCGCTTATCAAACAAAATCACGGAGTGAGTATTGATATCGACGGAATTCCGTTGGATGATGAGAAGACCTACAAACTTTACCAGCAGGGCGATACAAACGGAACCTTCCAGTTTGAAAGTCCGGGTATGCAAAAACATTTACGGGAATTAAAGCCTGATAAATTTGCTGACCTTATCGCTATGAACGCCCTTTACCGCCCGGGTCCGATGGCATATATACCAGACTATATCGACCGTAAACACGGGAAGAAAGAAGTGGTGTACGATCTCCCGGATATGGAAGAATTTTTGAAAGAAACCTATGGTATTACGGTGTACCAGGAACAGGTAATGCTGCTCTCACAAAAACTGGGAGGTTTCAGCAAAGGTGATGCGGACGTGTTGCGTAAAGCCATGGGTAAAAAGCAAAAAGCAGTACTGGATAAAATGAAAGTGCAGTTTGTGGAAGGTGCCACTGCCAAAGGCCATCCAAAAGAAACGTTGGAGAAAGTATGGACAGACTGGGAAGCCTTTGCACAATATGCATTTAATAAATCGCATTCTACCTGTTATGCTTTTGTAGCCTATCAAACTGCTTATTTAAAAGCACATTATCCCAGTGAATACATGGCTGCCGTGCTTAACCATGCAGGCAGTATTGATAAGATCACTTTCTTTATGGAGGAATGTAAACGTATGGGATTAAAAGTGCTGGGGCCTGATATCAATGAATCGCAGAATGGTTTTGCGGTGAATGCAAAAGGTGAGATACGTTTTGGTTTCAGCGGGTTAAAAGGTGTGGGCGAAAACGCCATTCAAAATATCATAGAGGAAAGAACCAAACATGGCCCCTACACTTCTGTTTACGACCTGGCAAAACGGGTGAACCACCGCAATGCCAATAAAAAATCATTAGAGAGTCTTATCTATTCCGGTGCATTTGATTGTTTTACCGATATTACCAGGGCCCAGTACTTCTTCCAGGCACCCGGCGATGTACAGGGATTGGAAAAGATATTAAAATTCGGAAGTGTATTCCAGGCCCAAAATGCCAGCTCATCAAATACACTTTTTGGAGATATGCAGATGCCCGATATTGTGCCGCCTAAATTATCGGTTTGCGAACCCTGGCCACTGGCTGTTCAGTTAGATTATGAGAAGGAAGTCACCGGTATGTTCATGAGCGGGCATCCGCTGGATAATTACAAATTTGAAATGCGGCATTACAACATTACACCGCTGGCCGATTATGTTGAATTTAAAGCAGCCGTAAATACGCATGCCAATCCGGCACACAGTTTCAGGCTTGCCGGACTGGTGGTGGATGAACAGCACCGCCTTACCAAAACGGGCAAGAACTTTGCTGTATTGGGTGTGGAAGATTACAGCGGCAAAGCAGAGTTCATGTTGTGGAGTGAAGATTATGTGAAGTATACCAATTACCTGGAAAAAGGCCTGATCATCATGATAGAAGGCGGTTTCAGGCAGCGCTACAATGGCCAGCAGTACGATTTCAACATTAGTAAATTACACTTGTTGGAAACAGTGAAGCCTGCTTTAACCAAGCAGTTGGTGATTGATGTGGAGCCGCAGTTTATTACTGCAGAAATGGTTGATTTCATCGATAATAATGTCAGAAACAATCCCGGTAAAACCTCATTAAAATTCAATATCACCGAAAATCGCCACAAATTCAGAATTGGACTGCACACCCTTGAAAAATCCCTGACCATGAATGATGAACTGGCTTTCTATCTGAATGAAAACAAAGATATTGAAGTGAGTGTGGTTACAACCTAAAAAGATATGGCTGTTATTGTTTTTTGTACTATTTTGATACTCAAAACTAACGCTAATGCTTAAATCTTTTTTATTGACCATTGCCGGTCTGCTATTCATTACAACCAGCTTCTCTCAATCTCTGGCTGTTAATGCCGACGGAAGTATCGCTAATTCCAGCTCTATACTGGATGTAAAATCAACAGTGAAAGGCTTGTTGATTCCCCGCATGAGCAAAACAGAAAAAAATGCCATCGCCAGTCCGGCAACAGGCTTAACCATTTTTCAGAGTAGTCCGGACAGTATTGGCTATTACTATTACAACGGATCTGCGTGGATTTGGATGCCAGGTGCAGATCAGCTCAACAATACTGCCTGGCGTTTACAAGGTAACAGTGGAACCAATCCTGCAGCTAATTTTCTCGGCACTACTGATAATGTTGATCTGCTTGTAAGAACGAACAACACAGAAAAAATGAGAGTAACCAATACCGGAAGGATTGGTATAGGAACAGCCACTTCGCCAATCGGCACAACTTACGGCTTTGAGAAGCTAAAGCTGAGCGGAGATGCCAACATAAATGATGTTGAATTAGAAGCCATTGGCGGTGGAGGTTTCGGGCCTTTTGTTGTTTTTGCAAAATCAAATGGTGTGTATTCCTCTGGTACTAGAACGATTGTAAATAATGGAGACCAAATAGGAAATTTACAATTTAATGCATATGACGGGGTCTCTTATTCACCGGTTTCCCACCTGATTGTTCGCATAGATGGAACACCGGCCGCAAATGATTTACCCAGTCGTATGGACTTTTACACCAGGCCTGCCGGATCCGGAGGCCCAACTCAAAGAATGAGCATTACCAATGCCGGTTTAGTAGGTATTGGTACAGGCACACCAGATGCAAGTTCACAGCTCCAGGTATTTGCTGCAAACCGTGGGGTACTTTTCCCAAATGTTGCATTAACAGCAACAAATGCAGCCGGACCTATTACTTCACCTGCAAACTCACTTTTGGTTTATAATACTGCCACAGCCGGCACAGCCCCCAATAATGTAACCCCGGGATATTACTATAATAGTGGTACCGGGGCTGCCCCTGCATGGACACGCCTGGAAAATGGGGGAAATGACTGGCACACTACGGGTAATGCCGGCACTGCGCCAGCAACTAATTTCATCGGCACTACAGATGCACAGGACTTTGTAGTGAAAACAGCTGGAAGTGCAGCAGGCAATGAGAGAATGCGGCTTATTGGCTCAGGAGCCACACCCGGGCAGGTTGTGATTAATAATACCGGCATTTTTAGCGGTGATGTGTTTTCCGCATATGCGGGTAATACCACCAATGGAACCACTACATCTATAAATAATTCGGTTGGCACTTTTGCTATCAATGGTTATTCATCGGACAATGGTACCGGTGTATATGGAGAAGTAAACCAGGGCGCTACCGGAGCAGGCTCTGCCATTTGGGGAAATACGTATGGTACGGCTACTTCAGCCTCCACTACCAGCGAAGGTGTTTGGGGAACCAATTCAACTGCTCCTGCAGGAAGCGGTGCAACGGCAGCAGTAGCTACGGCTGTAAGAGGCGATGCAAGTGGTGCAGCCGGTACAGCTTTTACCATGGGAGTTCTGGGTGTAAACACAGCTATTGCCGGCGGTGCTTATGGTGTTTATGGCCAAACTTCATCTCCAAATGCCATGGGGGTTTTTGGTGTAAACCTGGATGTTTCTGCCAACCCGGCACATGCAATACAGGGGCAAACTGCAGCTGTTGGTTCAGCAGCAGGTCTTCGGGGTTTTAATACAGCTTCAGCCATTGGAAGTTCACAAAATGGTTTTGGTGTAA